>JBGQHD010000385.1:0-5573 GCA_041497795.1 Planctomycetia bacterium | reverse complement strand
CCGTTGGCACAACGCGCATGACCCTCATCCCGTGCCTGCCAGGCGTCCATTCGTTCCGGCATTCCGTGCACGAACGGAGACTCTGTTCGCCACGGTCCATCGCGCAGGGTTTTCGCGCGCCGCGCCAGCCACGCGGCAGAGATGGAAACCACGGTTGTGGGCAGGGGTTGCCGCAATCTCCCTCAAAAGTCCTTCCGATAGAGTGTCTCAGCGGCGTTCGCGGCGGCGGGGGCAGACCCATCAGCCGATTGCCCGCCGAACGTCTAGCAGGTAACGCATCGCACCCCACCTGCTTGGGACGACTCTCATACACTTACGGAGGGACGATGATGAAGATCGCAAACTGGTTGTGCGCGGCCGTGGCCGGACTGCTGCTGTGCGGCACGGCCTTTGGCCAGGCCGCTCGCTGGCCCGACGCGGCCGACTTAGGCCCGGACTACACCATCACGGCTCAGGAAGAGGGCAAGGACTCTCCGAAGAAGGCCGTGCCCGAGAAGCTGGCCCCGCCGAAAGACGGCGAGATGGGCGCGGAAAAGGCCCACGACGGTTGTGCCGCCCCGGCGGAGGATCACTGCGGCTGCGAAAAATCCAACGGCAACGGTTGCAAGTCCAAGGACGACAACGGCTGCTGCAAGAAGAAGAAAAAGAACGGCAAGAAGAAGAACGGTTGCGCCAAGAAGAATGGTTGCGCTAAAAAGAATGGCAACGACTGCGCCGCCGAAGAGCCGAAGAAAGACGAAAACGGCTGCGACAAGAAGGAAGAAAAGGACGAGAACGGCTGCGGCAAGGAAGAAGAAGAGGAAGAGGAAGAGGAACCCGGTCCTCTACAGCAGTGCATCAATTGCACATGCCCGAATCTCGGCTGCTTCCTCGAGTGCAATCGCATCAAAGTCTCCGGCCACGTCGACCAGGGCTACACGGTCAACCCCGAAGGTCCCCAGGATCGGCTGAACTTCGGCCGCCTGTTTGATGATCGCTCTAACGACTACCGCTTCAATCAGTCCATCCTCACGTTCGAGCGGGCGCTGGCCCCGGAAGAGTGCTGCACCGACTGGGGCTTCAAGCTTCAGTTGATGTATGGGTCCGACGCTCGGTTTATCCACAGCCTGGGGTTCATGGACAACATCACCGACGAGACGGTGCAGCCGGACATCGTCGAGGCGTTCTTCTCCTACCATCTGCCCATCCTCACCGAGAAGGGCGTGGACATCTTTGTGGGCCAGTTCGTGACGCTGATGGGCGCCGAAGTGATCTACGCTCCGGCGAACACCTTCTACTCGAAGAGCTATATCTTCAACTTCGGTATCCCGTTCAAGCACACCGGCGTGTGGGTCACGACGCACCTCTCGGATACGTTGGACGTCCACACGTGCCTGGTCAACGGCATCAACACCGGCAGCTTCGACGACAACAACGACGTGTGGGCCTTCCACGGCGGCTTCATGTGGAAGAACAAAGCCGAAAAGGAAGACATGAAGGTCAACGGGTCGGTTCATATGGGCCCCGAGAACCCCAGTGACAACGTTGACTGGCGCTACATTCTCAGCATGCAAGTCCAACTGAATTGGACCGATCGCCTGACGACGGTCACCGATCTCAACTGGGGCAAGGACACGATCGGCGGCGACTCGGAGTGGTACGGAATCGCCCAGTACCTGACGTACAAGCTGAACGACTGCTGGAGCTTCGGAATGCGTGCCGAAGTCTTCCGCGATGACGACGGCTTCGCGGTCTTCAAGAGCCCGTCCAACGACGGCTTCATCAACGCGGAGCGTGGCATTCCGAACGACCTGGTCTTCGGCGGCCCCGACACCTATTACGCGTTGACGGTCGGCCTCAACTGGAAGCCGTATGAACGACTGCGCATCCGGCCCGAGGTCCGCTGGGATTGGGCCGCCGAGACCACTCCCTTTGACGACAGCACCAAGAATCACCAGTTCACCGTCGGCTGCGACGCGATCTGGTCGTTCTAGCGGAGCGAGCTGATCGTGACCTTGTAGGCGAGTCCGGGATCGACGGGGAAATTGTTGTGAAACCCATCCAGCCGGCGGGGCCAGACCCGCCGGCTGGCGTTTTGTGTCATGGTCGGTTCAGCACCCATATCGCGCGAGCTATCGCCGTAGTGGTCCGACGGCGGACAAATGACTTCTGCCATTCAACGTGCAGCACTCGGGGCAAGGCAGCTCCTCCCCTGTAACGGGGCAGGTATAGGACTGTTCCTGATTGCGCGGGCAGCACTTCTCGCAGCGCTGCGCCTCGCCCGTGATCGGGCAGATATACGACTGGGCGTGCGAGCTTGCATAAAGAACGCCGCCAGCGACTGCCAAAGGCGCAGCCACGAGGCTCGTCCAAATCCAATTTCTTCGGTTCATGATACTTCCCCTCCGAACGCAGGCATTCGTGACGTCGCAGAGACCGGCTCTGCTTACTTCACGAACTTGTAAATCGCTGTCATCAGATCGTCGTAAACGGCGTCGAGGGCGCGGATGTGCGATTCGTCCACTCTCACCGTAGCGAGTGCACGTTCCACAAATCTGTCAACGTCCCCTCACGAAGCGGTGGGGGCACCGGAAAGAAGCATGAATCCGTTCAACGTGTTCAACAGGCCCAGAAGCGCGATGGCCAGGCTGAGGCCGAACATGTGGCGCGAGCTGGATAAGATGGCCACGGACGACATGACGATCGCAATCTGCAGCAGCACTTCGCCATAGTCGAAGTACGGGTCTTTGGCGAGGCTTAAATTACGCTCGTGCTCCTGTTCCTTGGCCTCCTCCTGGAGTTTCTCCTTTTCCTGGCGGTAGCGATCTTCCTCGGCCGTGAGCTCATTCCGACGCGATTCAAACTTTTCACGGACCTCGCGATTCATCGTTGGGCCGCGTTCGGCCAGTTCCAACTCCAACCGAAGTCTTTCGCCGCGCGACTGGTGCTCGCGAATCGACTTGGCCTGGTAGTGCGCCCAAAGATCGGCGGCCTTCTGCTGGGCAAGCATCATGTCCTTCGTTGCGTTGCTTCCACCGAGCGATGCAATCGCCAGAATGACCGCGTAGATTGCGGTGGTGAGTGCCACACGACGAGTGAAGGTCTTTGCCTTCAGTTCCTCGATCTCTTCGGGATTTGGAAGTTCAATTTCAGGCATTGTCGAGGTCTCCCGGCGGGAATATCAAGCGCGGTCTGTTTCCGATCCAGTGGGTGATCGTTCATCGCCACTTCCTCCACCGTCATTTGGCCCACCGGATCACTTCGATTCTATCCGCCGGCCAAGGGCCTCGGTAGAATCAACGCCGCAGGCCGCCGGTTTCCTCAGGAGCGACCCACACGCTGCGAACGGCACAACCGCTCTGACGATGACCGCCGCCTTAGGTCGTTTCCGCCTCGACAGGGCCAAGGCGTCGGATCGCGGCCATCGGTGCGGCAGAAGCAGCTCTCTCCATTATCGTTCGGGAGTCAGTCTCAATGGGTCAGGAGCTGCTCGACGCGCGTATCGACGCACTCGCGAACAAGCGCGGTATGCGGTTTGCGGAAAGCCATGACTGGGCGATCGAGCCCACCTAGGCATGGCGTTCCGGGGCGCCGGAAGATCAACGGGCACGACAACTTGAGGCGCCGCGGCACTTCAATGCAACCAGTCGGTTCTTGCGTAACTCTTTCAAATCCCATTCGCTGCCAACGCAGCAAGGAGGCTTCGATGCGATGGTGCCATCTAGCGGTTGCGAGCGTCGTTTTGGTTCTCGTAGGTAATGGACTCGCCCAAGCCTGTGGCTGCGGCTGCTGTTGTTGCGCTGGCGGAGGTGGCAAGAGTTGTCCATCCTGTCCTCAACAGGCTTGTCCATCTTGTCCTCAACAGGAAACATCCAGTGTGACGTACCCTGCCACGTCCAATTATTCTGGATATTCGAACTATGTGCCGGCCATCTCCGCGCCGGCGATTCCGCAAGCCATCCAGTGGTCAGGGTCGTACCGCGGACACAGCCAGTCAACCGCCAATCTGTCGCCATCCCACCCGCCGGGTCGGCCTGGCGTCGGGCTTCTCCCGCTCCGGAAGGGACAACTGGCCAGTCACCTCGGCCGGGCACAAGCCAGGTAATCGAACATTCAACACTTTTCATCGAGCGGCAATGACTCAGGCAGGAACGACAACGTTCAACGTGTGACCCGCGGCTCCCTGGGGAGCCGCGGCGCACGCACTCGATTCGCGGCTTGGCGGTACCGGCAGAGGCGCGACCAACGTCGTGAGCCCATCCAGTTAAGTCATCGCCGACTGCGCCTAAGGCGGCCTTTCAGCGACGATCCGCGCCAGCCTGCGGCCTGTCGTGCTGAGTGGGTAGTCATCGAGCACGTTCGGCTCGACCCATTGGTGCTCTACGGCGTGCGCCCTGGAAGACTCGTCAGTATCGGTTTGACGCGGAGTTGCCCGTGCACGAACATGGCAGAGGCGAGGGCAACCCAATGTCCGCTACTGACAATTCACGCCAATGTCCGCCACTGAGACTTCACGCTGCAATTGGTCGTATTTTGCTACATTGTCCCTAGCCGCATTCGCACTCAACTGGCCCTGGGAAATGGCGCAGATGCCGGCCTATATCGAGATGGCCGGCCGGCCCTGGCGAGAGACGCTGTCGGTCTGCACTTGGGCAACCCTGGGCGATGTTGTCTTTACTCTGGCAGTTTACGGAGTGGGAGCGCTGGCAGCCGCACAGGTACAGTGGGGAATGACAGGAAAATGGAATGTCTACGTGACCGGCGCGTTATTGGGAGGCGCTATCGCCGTCGTCTTCGAGTGGATCGCGCTGGCTTCGGGACGCTGGTCCTACACCAAGGGCATGCCGCTGGTGCCCATCGCGAATGTGGGATTGTGGCCTTTCCTGCAACTCATTGTGCTCGTGCCAGGCGCTTTGGCGATAGCCTTTTGGTTGAGCAAGCGACGATAAACCCACGTCTGGGGCAGACATTCCTGTCTGCCAAGCAGGCTGGCAAGGCCTGACGGCACGCGGTGCGTGCCTGCTACTTGATCGGTCATCGCGCTGGACTGGCCGGTCCGCGCTCGGCCACGAGCTGCGCCAACTTCCGGCCGGTGGCGCTGAGGGGATAGTCGGCCAGCCGCGCTGGCTCGATCCATCGCAGGTCGGACCGCGACACGCCGGCGCTCGAAGCGACGTGCTCGGCCTCGTAGCCATCCAGCGTGATGCGAAATCGCGTGACTGTATGGCGGAGCGTCGTCAGCCGCCGAATCCGCCGCGCGTGAACTCCGGCGATTGCCCGCAGCTTCCGCTGCAGGAATCGGGCCGCCGTTGCCTCGCCGTTCGCCAGCCCATCAGGCAAGGTGAACCGCGGGAAATCCCACATCCCGGCCCAGCGCGCCCCATCGCCCCGCTGGACGATCAGCACCCGGCTTCCGCGGCGCACGACGATCGCCGCTTCGCGCACCGATTCGGTCTTGGGCTTGGCCGTGGGAGCGGGAATCGCCTGCTGCAAGCCCAGTCGCCGCGTGTTGCAGAAACCAGCCAGGGGGCACGATTCGCACACCGGCCGGCGCGGGCGGCAGATTTCGGCCCCCAGCTCCATCAAGGCTTGAT
>JBGQHD010000384.1:0-5575 GCA_041497795.1 Planctomycetia bacterium | reverse complement strand
CTTAGAATCCAAGGACTCCGCGCGGGGCAGCCGGGGGGATGATCCCTCCCGATGAAATTGAACGCCTATCGCTTGCTGCCCGTGAATCGCTTGTATTCGGCGTGCGTCCCGATCCAGTACCAGACATTCACGCTGTCTTTTGGGTCAACAAGATAAATGGCCCGGTACTGCATCGAAATCGACACCGAGAAGCTGCCCGGCGTGTGGCTAGAGGTCTTTCTGTCCTCCAGCGGGTGATGACGAAGCGAGGGATGCGCCGGGTTTTGGTCGAACAGAACGCACGCACCTCGGGTCAGTTCCTTGATATGCTCCGGCAAGCGTGCGTATTGCTCGCGGAACTCCTCCGTCGTGCGGTTCTTGGACCTAAACGAACTCGGCAGTTTTGCCATCGCGGTGTTCCGTCAACGCTGCATCGCGCAGCTCCCGCATTGCGTCGGTCAGAGTATCGCGGTCCAGCGACTCAGCAACAGCAAGGACTTCTTCCGAGCACTTCAGAAACTCATCAAGGTTCGCAACCTCGAAACCCCGCTGCACCTGGACGTCTACCCATTCATTTGCCCGTTTCCACGGTCGCAGCCAAGCAACAAAGAGGCCCTCGATTGTCTGCTGGATTTTCGGGTCAAATTCCCTCTTACCGCTGAAAATCGCCCGCCGAAGCGTCTCGTCGGCCAGAATGAGCCAGTGAAAAGCGTCAATGCCGAGTTGCAAGAATGCCTCGCAATCAAAGCAGTCCATCGCTTCGTGATGGTCTTTTATCAACTCCTCGCCTTCGTGGTCGAAAGAGTTGACGTGCTGCTGAGCCATTCGGTATGCGAGCATTTCGGCCATATGTTTTGGTGCAATCAGTTGGTGGGGGCTTCTAGCGCTTTCGGCAGCCATGCACTCCAGCCATAACTGATTCCATTTAGACCCTATCGGGCAGAATAGCCCCCGTCAAGGTGCAAGGAAGCCGCAACTCTCGCGCCAGAAGTCCAGCTAGGGTGCGCAAAAGCTCTCGCAGACACCACTTACCGCTGTTCCGCCCTCTTGACGTCAAGTGGACCGGCTGGTACGACTTGTAGTCAATAAGTCAACAAATCAGCGCCTGCAAGTCGTACCAGCCGGTCCATTTGACGCAGGCAACGGCAGCGAGGTTCGGGCCTTTGCCACGCCCGTCGCCGATTCAGTTGGTGTCTCTGGCCAGCGGGGGCGGACGTGGGGCCGCGCAAGTCTCCGGATAAGTCTGCTTGCAGGTCGTGGCGGCGAGCGTTCACACTGCTCGAGCTGATGATCGTCTGCGCCATCGTGGCCATGCTGTTGGGGCTGACCTTCAGCGCCGTGCAATCGGCCCGCGGCATGGCGCTGCGGACCGAGCGGGTGAATTGGCACCGCCAGCGGCTGCTGGGCGAGATCGTGCCGCGAGGGCTGCCGGTCAAGGTGCTGTTCATCGGCAATAGCTACACGGCCACGCACGACCTGCCCGGCATGTTGCTGGCACTGTCCGAGGCGGTCCAGGCGAAGCCGCCGCTGATCGTGGAGAGCTACACCGTCGGCGGGGCGAAGCTCAAGGACCATTGGGACGACGGCGTCGCCCTGGAAAAGATCAAGGCCGACGACTGGGACCTGGTCGTGCTCCAGGAGCAGAGCCAGACCGCGCTGCCGCAATACGGTGGCAAGCAGTTGTTCTATCCCTACGTGAAGCGTTTCGACGAGGAGATCCGCCGCCAGGGCGCCATCCCGATGCTCTACATGACGTGGGCCCGCCCCGATACGCCAGGACCGCAAGCCTGGTGGACCGAAGCGTACGTCGATACGGCTAAGCGGCTGAGCGACGAGTGCTGCCCGGCGGGCATGGCGATGGAAAAGGCCGCCAAGGGCTTGCCGCATATCACGCTGCACCAAGACTCGGGGGGCCACCCCACGCCGGAAGCCACCTACCTGGTGGCCTGCACGTTCTTCGCCGCGATCTATGGCAGGCCGCCGACGTCGCTGCCCAACACGATCACCTACAGCGGCGGCACCGTCACGCTCGCGCCGACCGACGTCCAGGCCATGCACGGCTACGCCTGGGAAGCGTTTCAGGAGGTCAAGCGGCGCGTTCGGCCGGATTGGCGCTAGGATCGGTAGCCGAAGTCGCCAGACTTCGGGAAGCTGACCAGAACCGCCCATTTTGAATGCACGGCAACAGGCGCTCCGCCTGGGCCAGTGATTCGGGCGTGCCGATGTCCACGAAGGCGCCGCCGCCTGGCCAGCCGTGAAGTGTGAATCCTGCGGCAGGTGCGGCAAACACGTCGTGCTCGAAGGACAATGGACCTGCGGGGAAAACCTCCAGGGCGCTCCGCTCGATGAGATAGACCCCGGCGTTGATCCAGCCCGGCCCGGCCGTCTGCTTCTTTTCGGCAAAGCTGACGATTCTCTGCTGATCGTCGCAAAGAACTTGCCCGAACCGCGAGCAGTCGTCGGCGTGGGTCAGCAGCAGTGTCGCCGCGCTGCCTCGCTGCTGGTGGAAGCGGAGGAAGGCCCCCAAGTCGGCCTGGCAAAGCGAGTCGCCGTTGGCCACGAGGACGGTGCTCGACTCGAGCGCCGGCAGGGCGGCGAGAACGGCCCCGGCCGTGCCCAGCGGTTGGGCTTCCTCGGAATAACGCAGGCGCAGCGAGCCGTAGCGATCTCCCAATGCGGCCCGGATCATGCCGGCGCGATAGCCGCTGCAAAGCGTGGCGCGGCGGATGCCGGCCGCGGCCAGAAAGTCGAGGAGATACTTCAGAAACGGCCGGCCGCCGACCTCGGCCAATGGCTTCGGCCGATCGGCGACGACGGCCCGGAGGCGCGTCCCCTGGCCGCCGACTAGCACGACGGCATCGATGTCGCTTAGCGTGGGCATGGCGGGGTCCTTTACGTGGGGCACGTTTACAAACGTGCCCGGTGCCCGCGAAACAACGGGCACGTTTATAAACGTGCCCCACGTTAGACGTTGAGGTACCGGCTTCTGGCCAGCATGCGGTAGCCTTTGATTAGCTCGCGGATGCCGTCGTCCAACGACCGCTGGGCCTCGAAGCCGGCCTCGCGCAGCCGCTGGTTGGAAACGATGTAATCCCGCTTGTCCGGGTCGGCGCCGATCTCGGAGCAATGGACGACGAAGCCCGGCACGTGTTCGCAGATTTTCTGGGCCAGGTCTTCCTTGGAGAGGTTGGCCCGGTCGAGGCCGACGTTGTAGGCCCGGCCCGCCATCCGCTCGCCGTGGGCAATAGCGTGCAGAAAGCAGTCGGCCACGTCGCGAATGTGTACGAAGTTGCGGCGGTGATGCCGCTCGAAGAGGACCAGGTAGCGGTCGGTCACGGCGGCATAGGTGAAGTGGTTCACCAGCAGGTCGAGCCGCATCCGTGGCGACATGCCGAAGACCGTGGCTAGGCGAAGCGTCACGGTGTTGGGGCTCGAGAGCAGCTCCGTCTCCGCCTGCACCTTGGTGCGGCCGTAATGCGAAATGGGCTCCAGCGGCGTCTCCTCCGTGCAGTGGACCTCGCCGGTCTTGGCGCCGTAGCCGCTGTTGGTCATGGGGAAGACGACGAGCTGCCGGGGGCTGCGGAGGCGATTGAGCAGGGCCACGGCGCCCTGGTTGACGGCCTTGGCCAGCCAGGGATCGCGGTCGCAGGCCGGCGCGCCGACGATCGCCGCCAACGGCGCGAGCACGTCGGCTCGCGAGACCAGCTCGTGCATCAGCCGCTCGTCGCGCACGTCGCCACGGACGAAGTCGAACTGCGGATGGGCGCAAAGATGGAACAATGGCTCCTGGCCGTACATCAGGTTATCGACCACCGTGACGTGAAAGCCGGCGGCCAGCAAGTGCTCGCAGAGGATCGAGCCGAGGTAGCCGGCGCCGCCGGTGACGAGAATTCGCTCCGTCATCTTGTTGCTCCGACGACCTTGCAGAAGTGATAAGAAACGGCGACTTCCCTCGTCCACGGCGTTCCATCGAGGGCCGGCCCTCGGTAATAGTCGTACTCCAGATCGGGCGAGCAGGGCCAGGTCATGTTGCGGGTGGGCAGCAGCAGCCTAAGCGGGTCCATCACGGGATACCGGTACGTCACGCGGCCGATTTCCCCGTAATCGAGCATCTCGACCGGACGATCTCGCACGACCCAGTGGACCCGATTGGCGCCGAGTTGGTCCGTCCGCTCCGGCAAGCGGACATCGAGGCAATAGAGACCCGCGTCGCCAATCTTCTCTACCAAGGTGGCCAGCGCCGCCGTGTCCTTCACGCGAAAGGCCTTGTCCGAGCCAACGGGTGACGTGTAATAGCACGCAAATCGGCTGCCGCAGCACAAGCGGATGTCGCAGGCGTGGTGGGCGTTGGTCAGCAGCACCGAGCCGGCGGGCATCTCGCGGTCGCAGAACTCTGACACGCGGCGGACCGCCGCGTGGCATTCTCGATTTGCCCCGCGAACGACGAAGACGTTCTGGGCATGGTCGGCGATCACCACGAGGAGCAGCACGCCACATAACAGTGCCGTTCCTCTCCGTTGCCTGGCCGCGGTCCAGAGCGACTCGACCGACGCCGCCATCAAGATCCCCGCGGGCACCAGGCAATAGGCCAGGTGCACGTGCAGCTTGAAAACCTTGAGGAACGGCAGGAACGTCAGCAGGAAGAAGGCGCCGAGGAAGATCGCGTGCCGCGGGGCGATTGCCGCGACACGGCCGCGGACGGCGGTCACGATCCAGCCGGCGGCCGCCAGCACGAAAAGGGTGGGCGGCAGAATGCTGACGATATCCAGCAGCACGCGCCACTTCAGCGACTGTATCAGGCCAAAACCCTGGACGATCAGGTTCCCATCCTCCTCGATCCCCGAACGGACCTGATGCCCCAGCACCCCGAAGAGGAACACCGGGCGCACCGGAAGCTCGCGGAAATGCAAGAGGTGCGGCAGCGCGGTCGGGAACAGGGCGTGCAGAAAGCCCAACATGGCCAGCAGCGCGACCGGACTGCGCCAGCGCCCGCTCTGCAACTCGAGGACCAGGATCAAGATCGCCGTGACGCCGTTAAACTCCCGGTACCACGGTCCCAAGAACAGCAGAGCGGCGAGGATCAGCAGCCACCGCCAGGGACGCTCGCTTTCGCGGGCCGCGAAATAACACAGCAGGGCGCTACACATCGTCAGGGGCACTAAAGCCTGGATGCCTCGGAACAAGACCAGAGATCCCGTGAGAAGGGGCGTCGATGCCAGCAGCAAGAACACGCTGAACCCCGCGGCGGCGCTCGTTCGGGTAAAGCGCCGAGCCAGTCGGTAATACACCACGGCCAGCAGGCCCATGAGAATGCCGTTGAGAACCAGCAACCCCGCCGGGGCGCTTGGGCTAGCCCCACACCAGGCCGTTCCCAGATGGCAGATCGTGGCGTTGAGCGGGCGGTAACCGTCTCCGTAGATGCGCCGAAATGGGTCAACGAAGACCGCTTGTCGAAAATGGCGGGTGCCCCACTCGTCCAGGGTCAGCATCCTCCCTGAATTGATGTTGTTCAGCACGGCGGGGCTGTCGTCCCACACCAGATCGCCCGGCGCCCGCCAGGCGACGTAACCGGCGGTCACCGCGACCAGCAGTAGGG
>JBGQHD010000383.1:0-5598 GCA_041497795.1 Planctomycetia bacterium | reverse complement strand
GGGGTGATGTCTTTTTCCCCAAAAGGGGCCCCCGGGGATGGGGGCGTTTTCAGTCCCCAAAAACCCCACCCCCGACCCCTTGGCACGGCGACGTTCAACGACCCGCTATTTTCTTTGGAGCCGCCGCCGGTGTCCATGCGAAACCGCGCGAACCCGGGCCCCCGACTGCGGTTGCCAGCGGGCAGGCGAATCGTCAGAATCCGCTGTAAAGTAGCCGTCACGCTCCGCGTGACGAGTTCCTCACGCGGAGCGTGAGGGCCACTTTCCTTGGAATACTCCCTATCATGTCCGCATCCACGCCCCCCGCCGCGCCCATCGAAATGGACAAGCTCGTCTCGCTCTGCAAGCGGCGGGGCTTTCTCTTTCAGTCGAGCGAAATCTACGGCGGCCTCAACGGCTTCTGGGACTATGGCCCGCTGGGCGTGGAGCTGAAGCGGAACATCAAGGAAGCCTGGTGGCGCGACATGGTCACCGGCCACGACGACGTCGCCACGCCGCCCGGCGCCCCGCGGCCGTACGAGATGACCGGCCTCGACTGCACGATCATCATGCACCCGCAGGTGTGGAAGGTGTCGGGGCACTACGACCTGTTCCACGACTTCATGGTCGATTGCCGGCAGTCGAAGAAGCGCTACCGCTACGACCAGGTGCCTGGCCGCTGGGTCGAGGCCAAAGGCCAGAAGCTGTTCGTGACGACTCAGGTGGAAGAGCATCACGAGACCGATATCGAGCATCGCGCGCTCAAGGCCTTCAACCTGCGGGCCAAAGACGCCGCGGACCTGAAGTGGCACAGCCCGCTTGTGTCGCTGGCGAAGATCGACGTGGCGGATTACGCCAAGGTGCTGGGGCCCGACGCCAAAGAGCCCGGCACGCTCACCGCTCCGCGCGAGTTCAACCTGATGTTCAAGACGACCGTCGGCGCGCTGGCCGGCGAAGAGGGCACGGCGTTTCTGCGGCCGGAGACGGCCCAGGGCATATTCGTCAATTTCAAGAACGTCACCGACAGCTCGCGGGTCAAGGTGCCCTTCGGCATCGCCCAGATGGGCAAGAGCTTCCGCAACGAGATCACGCCGCGGAACTTCACCTTCCGCTCGCGCGAGTTCGAGCAGATGGAGATCGAGTTCTTCTGCCATCCCAGCGAGTCGGCCCAGTGGTACCGCTACTGGCGCGACCGGCGGCTCAAGTGGTACACCGACCTGGGGCTGGCCGGCAGCCGCTTGCAACTCCGCGAGCACGACAAGGAGGAGCTGAGCCATTACTCGTGCGGCACGTCGGACATCGAGTACGCGTTCCCGTTCCTGCCGCCGGGCGAGTTCGGCGAGCTGGAGGGCATCGCCCACCGCGGCGACTTCGACCTGCGGAGCCACATGGAAGGCAAGCTGGTGGCGAAGGATGGCCAGTTAGTCGTCGAGCAAGGCGAGGACGGCAAGCCCCGCCACCGCGGCAGCGGCAAGGACCTCAGCTACTTCGACGACGAGACCAAGGAGCGCTACATCCCGCACGTGATCGAGCCCTCGGCCGGCGCCGACCGGGCGACCTTGGCCTTCCTCTGCGAGGCCTACTGCGAGGACCAGGCGCCCGACGAAAAGGGCCAGATGCAAACCCGCGTGGTGATGAAGTTCCACCCGCGGCTGGCCCCGCTGAAGGCCGCCGTCTTCCCGCTGGTCAAGAAGGACGGCATGCCGGAAATCGCCCAGGACATCTACCGGGCACTCAAGAAGGAGTACAACGTCTTCTACGACGAGAAGGGAGCCGTCGGCCGCCGCTACCGCCGGCAAGACGAAGCCGGCACGCCGTTCTGCATCACGGTGGACAGTCAAACGCTGCAAGACCGCACGGTCACGTTCCGCCACCGCGACACGCTGGAACAATGGCGGGTGAAGGTGGACGACTGCGTGGCGGAGCTGAAGAAGCTGCTGCGGTGATTTGCAACGGTGGACTGCAATTCGTTCAGCCGCGAGCCAACGGCGAGTGGCGAGCGCTTCGGAATGCCGCAGGATCGGTTTTCTCAGCTGCCGGCAGAGGACGCCAGTGGGGACGTAACGTTCACGCTCGGTGCGATGGCGGCCGCGATCGGTTCGTTACGAATCGGCACCTGTTTGGGCGACGAGAATGCCAGGGGGGCGCCGAAGCCCAAACTGGCAATGAGGTACACGACCGTCAGGGCAATCTGGTTGTTCATCGTGGTCGGAACCGTCTGCAGGTTGAGAGTGATCATCAGGGACGTCACGGCCCCGACGAAGACGAGGCCTGTGAAGATGGCGTTCACCCCCAGCGCCGAGCGCAGCACGGGGTCGGGGCCCCGGTGCCGCCGACGCAGCAGGACGTAGAGCGCCGTGGGGTAGAGAGCCGCCATCGCGCCGCCGTAGACAGTCCCTTTGGCGAGGTTCCACCTAGCGCTTTTTTCGGACTGGCTCAGCGCGGGAGCAGACTTCGCAGTCGTCTTGAAGTTCGTCGCGGTCGGCTTGTCTTCCATGCCTTCGGCGACCGCGAGACAGATGCCGAAGATGATGATCTGGGCCGCGATGCTCAGCAGCAGCGTCAGGAAGACCTTGGCGCCCAGCATCGGATCGGGCTTTTCGTCGCGACGGCGGCGCACGTAGCCCAGCACGTAAATCAGCAGGAAGGGCAGCAGGAACCCGATGAGACCATAGACCAAGGCAATAAAACCGAACATCCCGAAGAAGAGGCCGCCGAAATCGATGGGATCCACCATTAGAGTCCCCCCAGAGATAGTGCAGCGTGACGGATGGCTCCGCCCAAGAGCTTCTTCGCTCAACCTATAATGCTGCGATCCTCGGTGTCAACGAGCGGCAAGCCCGTCCCTCGTCACGGCCTGCGCCTAGCCGCGAGGCAACGGCAAGCGTCAAGTCTTCGCCTCGGCTCGCGCCGGCTTCTTCGGTCCAGTTTGGATTTGCGCCGCGCTAGATGTCGTCGCGCCAAAGCTCAGCCGCAGCCGGTCGAGCAAGTCCTGCACGCGCTCGTGATGCCGATAGGCGCCGCGCAACACGAGAAGCTCCCGATGCAGTGTGGCCGACGGGGGCGGCACCGTGGGAGCGCCCGGTGCCGGCTTCGCACCCGCCGGAGGAAGCGTATCGTCGGGCGCTTGCAGTTCCAGCGAGATGACTTGGAGCAGCGATTCGTCGGTGCTTCCTTCCAACAAATCGTGCACCGGGTAGACCCTGGTCATCTGAATTCGCTCCGCGACCGGCTGGGTTGTGATCAAGATAGCGTCGTCGCACACGACATATTCCAGTCCCAGGGGCCGGAGTATCTGCCGCAACGCGGACCTGAGTGAGACGTTCTTGCTCACGCCCGTCACCGGCGCATCAAGCGTGAGACTTGCCGCCGCCAGCGCCGCCTGATCGACCTGAATGTTGACGGAGTGCGCATCCTGAAAATACATTGCGCAGTCCCTTAACGGGGTCTCGTTGAACTCTAGGACTGTCGGCTTAAGCAGCGCAGCACGCCATTGCTGGTCGGTATCCGATAGGAGCGGCTGCGGAATCGGTGGCTTCGGCGCGGCCGGCTTGGAGGGCCGTCCCCAATACGCCAGAAAGCCGCACAGTACCGCCACGGCGATCAGAATCGCCGCCAGGCTGAATTGGTACCATCGCAGCCGACGACGAGGCGGATTGGCGGCAGCAGGTTCCACGCTCATGGGTTGACCCCATTGCTCGATAGAGCGGCAAGACACCAGGATGGACGGACCGAATGGCCTATAGACAGTGGGCCGCGCCACACCCGGCAACGGCAGAGCAGTAGGATGTGGCGTGACCGACGAACGAATTGTATCGTGCTGGCAGAACGGCTGTCGAGCGATTCGACAGCGACGCCAACGACCTGCGTGCCGACCATTGCCCACCGATGTTGCCCGCCATCAGCCAGCTCTGCACCTTAAACTCGCCATTCGAGGCCGACGTGGCCGACTACGCCGCCGGGGCTTGTCGGACGACGGAGGTCTGGCTCGGCAAGCTGGAGACGTATCTCGAAGGGCATTCGCTCGACGATGCCAGGCGACTGTTGGCTGAGCATGAGATGGCCGTGCCCGTGGCCAGTTATCAAGGTGGCTTGCTCGATAGCCAGGGGGACGCTCGGCGGGAACATTGGCAGCATTTCTCCCGGCGGCTGGAGCTTTGCCGCGAGCTGGGCATCGGCACGCTCGTGGTGGCGGCGGACGTAGGACGGATTGACAATCCGTCCTACGGGCAGCTTATCGACCGCGTGAAGGTCTCGCTCGCTCAGGCGGCCGAGCAGGCGGGGCGGCACGGCGTGCGGCTGGCACTGGAATTTCAGGCGCGATCGGCGCTGGGCAATAACCTGCAAACTGCCGCCGCCCTGGTCGAGGAGATCGGCAGCCCGCAGCTTGGCATTTGCCTCGATGCCTTCCACTTCGCCACCGGGCCGAGCAAGACGGAAGACCTCGGCTATCTCACGGCCGACAATTTGTTCCACGTGCAGCTTTGCGACCTGGCCGGCGTGCCGCGCGAACTGGCGACCGATGCCGACCGCATCCTGCCGGGCGACGGCGATCTGCCGCTGGGGCCGCTCGTCGATCACCTGCGGGCGATCGGCTATGCCGGCTGCGTGTCGCTGGAGCTGATGAACCCCACGCTCTGGCAAGTGCCGCCGCGGCAGTTCGGCGAGATCGCCATTACGGCCCTGCGCAAGGTGCTGGGCCAGGCAAGCATGACGGGCGTGGGCTGATCCCGCCGCGTAGCAGGCACACTCCGTGTGCCGTCCCAAAGTAGGCATCTCGCTCCGCGAGATGCTTTCGTCTCGCGAAGCGAGACGGCCACATTGACGGCACGCGGAGCGTGCCTACTACTTAGGCCCGGCGCTTGCCAGTGCGCCCGGCGCGCGGGACAATCCGTCCCAGGGCCGCGCAATCGCTCGCGACGCAAGCAAGATTGGGAGGCACGACCATGGCGGAAGATCACGTCCTGACCGAAGACGAGCTGAAGGCCGAGCTGGCCAAGCTGCCCGAATGGGAAGTCCGCGACGGCTGGCTGCGCCGCACCTACAAGACGCCTGGCTGGCCGCACACGCTGATGCTGGCCAACACCATCGCCTATTTGGCCGAGGCCGCCTACCACCACCCGGACTTGAGCTTGGGTTATGCCCAGGTGACCGTGAAGCTGCAAACGCACCGTGTCAAGGCGGTCACCTTCAGCGACACGGAACTCGCGCACAAGATCCATGAAGTGGCGCTGTGGAAGCCGGAGCCAGGGGCGGCGCTGACGGGCTTTCCCAAGAATTGGGTGCGGTGACCAACCTTTGTCGTAAGGCGGACACTCTTGTCCGCCGCCGATAAACTGAATGGCCAATCGGGAGTGTGTTTCCTGGCGGACAAGAGTGTCCGCTTTACGCCGATTTCCAATCCGTCCGAAAATCGCGTCCCGTGCGGTGCAGCTCGCTCGCAGCATCTGCGTCAGAGATTCTTCGCTTCGCTCAGAATGACAGTAGAGAGCGTACGTGACCATCGCCGCCGAACCGATTGTGACTACCGCATCGCCCGAGCTGATCGCCGCCTTGCGGCTGACGCTCGTTCCCGGCGTCGGCCCGCGCACGCGGATGGTCCTGCTGGAACTGTTCGGC
>JBGQHD010000382.1:0-5610 GCA_041497795.1 Planctomycetia bacterium | reverse complement strand
CTGGCGGCTGGAAGGCCCGTCGTTCGTCTGGTACTTCCGCGGCGAGCCGCACGTCCATGTGTGGGTGCACGTGGCGGATAGCCCGAAGGTGGAGCTGAACTCGCAAGGGTAAACTTCGTCAGCAGCCCGGCTGCTGCGGAGCAGCCGGGCTGCTTTGCCACGCGAGACGCCCCGGCCACTGTGCCGGGGCGTCTTTGTTGGCTGCGGCGAATGCTCGGCGAATTGTGTCCGGAGCTTCGCTGCCATTTTCTTGCCATCCGCGATAAGCTGGCCAGTGGGTACAGTGCCGATGCCGGTCGCTCATCGTGGTCATGCTCACGCCCGCCGATATCCTGGGGTCCGAAGGCCGCATCGCTCGCCGGCTGGAACATTACGAGTTGCGGCCGCAGCAGCTCGAGATGGCCGAGGCCGTTGCCCGCGCGGTCGCCGAGCGCCGGCACCTGCTGGTCGAGGCGGGCACCGGCGTCGGCAAGAGCTTCGCCTACCTGGTGCCGGCGATCCTGGCCGCGGCCGGCTCGCAGGGCAAACGCCCGTCCCAGGAGGCGCACGACAAGACGGCGCAAGGTTCCGCCGCCGGCCCCGAGCCCGATCTGGATCTTATCAACGCCGACTTGAGCCACCATTCGGCCGATGCTCGTGCAGCCGACGATCGTGCAGCCGGTGCTCGTGCAGCCGATGCTCTGGGGGATGCGATCGGCGACCTGGGCGACGACGACCGCGACGTGCTCGACGACAAGCCGGACGAGAAGAAGGACCGCGGCCTGCGCGTCGTCGTGGCCACGCACACGATCAGCCTGCAGGAACAGTTGATCCGCAAGGACCTGCCATTCCTCAACGCCGTGATCCCGCTGGAGTTCTCGGCCGTGCTCGTCAAGGGACGCGGCAACTACTTGAGCAAGCGCCGGCTGGCCAATGCGCTGGAGCGAGCGCAGGGCCTGTTTCGCTACCCCAACGAGTTCGACCAGCTCGACGACGTCGCCCGCTGGGCCAAGGCCTCGGACGATGGGTCGCTCAGCGATCTGTCGTTTCGCCCGCTGCCGGGCGTGTGGGACGAAGTGGCCAGCGACCACGGCAACTGCCTGAGCCGCAAGTGCCCGACGTTCAACACGTGCTTCTACTATCGGGCACGGCGGCGGATCCACAACGCGCAGATCTTGATCGTCAACCACGCGCTCTTTTTCAGCGACTTGGCCCTGCGCCGCGCGGGCGCCAGCTTGCTGCCCGAGTACGACGTGGTGATCTTCGACGAGGCGCACAACCTGGAGGCCGTGGCCGGTGAGCACCTCGGCGTGAGGGTCTCCACCGGCCAGATCGAATACCAGCTCAACAAACTGTACAACGACCGCACGCAGCGCGGCCTGCTGCGGCATCACAAGCTGCCGGCGCTGGAGCAGGAAGTGGACCGCTGCCGGTTCGCGGCCCAGGAGTTCTTCGACGACGTGCTGGCCTGGCGGGAGGTCCACGGCCGCAAGAACGGCCGCGTGCGGGAGGCCGAGATCGTCGGCGACGGGCTGAGCCAGACGCTCGCCGATCTCTCCGAACAAGTCGGCGACGCCGGCAAGACGTTCCCCGAGAGCCAGCAGCAGGACTTCCTGGCCGCCTCGAACCGCTTGGACGCCCTGGCCGCGGAGATCGAGGCCTGGCGCAAGCAAAGCCTACCGGACACCGTCTACTGGATCGAGCACACGGAAGGCCGCCGCCCCCGAACGGTGCTGGCCGCCGCGCCGATCGACGTCGGCAGCGTGCTCCGCGACGAGCTGTTTCGCAAAGTGAAAACGGCGGTGCTCACGAGCGCCACGCTCTCGGTCGGCGGCGGGTCGTTCGACTTCTGCAAGTCGCGGCTGGGGCTGCACGGAGATGCCCGGCTTCTCCGAGAAGCCGGGCTTCCGCCAGTCGATGCGCTGCGGCTGGGCAGTCCTTTCAATTACCAGGAGCAGGCCGAGCTGGTGCTGCTGCGCGACATGCCCGATCCCAGCACGCAGACGGCGGAATTCGAAGCCCAGGCGATCGCGCTCATCCGTCGTTATGTGTCGCAAAGTCAGGGCCACGCCTTTGCCCTGTTCACCAGCTACGCCATGCTCCGCAAGGCCGCTGAGCAATTGAAGGACTGGCTGGCGGCCAACGGCCTGGAGTTGTACAGCCAGGCGGAAGGGTTGCCCCGCACGCAGTTGCTCGAGCAGTTCAAGGCCAACCCGCGCGGCGTGCTGCTGGGCACCGACAGCTTCTGGCAAGGGGTCGATGTGCCCGGCGACGCGCTGCAAACGGTGATCATCACCAAGCTCCCCTTCAGCGTGCCGGACCACCCGCTGCTGGAAGCCCGCCTGGAAGCAATCCGACGCCGCGGCGGCAACCCGTTCCGCGACTATCAGCTCCCCGAGGCGGTGCTCAAGCTCAAGCAAGGCTTCGGCCGTCTGATCCGCACGCGCCGCGACCACGGCCGCGTGGTGATTCTCGACCCGCGGGTGCTGACCAAGCCGTACGGGCGGGTGTTCCTGGACTCGCTGCCCCCGTGCCGACGGGCGATCCATTCGGCGCGGGATGTGTAGTAGGCGCCGCGAGCCGAGTGGCACCGGCGTCGCCACGTGGCCGCGTCTGTCCGGGACGCGATGCGAGTCTCGGAGAGACTCGCACACGTGACCCGTCCCGCCCGGCAGGCGGGACCTACCCGGGCATCCGCCGGTGCCATTCGGTCGCCTGCTGATATTGATGTCCCACGCGGAGCAGTAGCGATTCGGCGAACGGCTTGCCGACGAGCTGCAGGCCGATCGGCATCACCTCCGGGGAGAAGCCGCAGGGGATCGACATCGCCGGATGGCCGGAAAGGTTGAACGGCAGCGTGACGTCGAGATAGGCCCGGACGAGCGGCCGCTCGCCCTTTGGCAGCTTGGCGGTTTGCTGGTCGAAACGCGAGGCGGTGATCGGCGACGCGGGCGCGACGAGGAAGTCGATCGGCTCCAGCGTCTTGGCCCAGGCGGCGCGGATGACGCGCCGCACGCGCTGGCCCTTGAGATAATCCGCGGCCGGCAGAAGTAGGCCGCTTTCGAGCAGCGCGCGAATGTCGTCGCCGTACTTGTCGGCTCGCTCTCGCAGGAACGGCTCGTGGTAGCTGGCCGCCTCGGGGAAGATGATCGCCCGGTGGGCGCCGAGCGCCTCTTCCATGTGCGGCAGCTCGACGTCGGCGCGTTGGCAGCCCAGCTCGACGAGCTTGGCGATCGCCGCTTCCAGCGCCTTGGCCACCGCCAGCTCGAGCGAGCCGAAGAACCACTCGCCCGGCACGCCCAGCCGCAGCCCGCGGAGCGGCTTGCCCAGGTCGGCCGAGTAGTTGGGCACCGCCGACCGGCTGCTCGATTCGTCGGCCCCGTCGTGGCCGGCCATGCTTTGCAGCACGAGTGCCACGTCGTCGGCCGTGCGGGCCAGGGGGCCGACGTGGTCGAGCGTCCACGAGAGCGGCACCACGCCCTGGCGGCTGACGCGGCCATACGTGGGCTTGAGCCCCGTGATCGAGCACAAGGCCGCCGGCAAGCGGATCGACCCGCCCGTGTCAGAGCCGAGCGTGAAGCCGCAGATGCCCAGGGCCACCGCCACGGCCGAACCGCTGCTGGAGCCGCCGGCGATGCGCTCCACGTTCCAAGGGTTCTTGCAGTCGCCGTAGGTCGCATTGGCGCCGGTGAAGCCGAAGGCGCACTCGTGCATGTTCAGCTTGCCGAGCATCACGGCCCCCGCCTCGACCAGCCGCCGGACGACGGTGGCATCGGCCTGGGCCTTGCGGTCGGCAAATGCCCGCGAGCCGCAGGTGGTGGCCACGCCCTCGACGTCGAACAGGTCCTTGACGGCAAACGGCACCCCGGCCAGCGGCAGGCGGCGGCCCTGGCCGACCAGCTCGTCCACCTTCGTGGCCTGGCGGCGGGCCAGGTCGGGCGTCAGCGCGATGAAGGCCCGGTACTTGTCTTGCAGCCGCTCGGCCAGGGCGAGTGATTCGTCGGCGACTGTGCGGGCCGTGCGCTCGTGCGTTTGCACGGAGGCGGCGATCTGTCGGCAGCTTAGGGGCATGATCATTTTCCATCCGCCTGATAGATGGTGGCCGGCTCGGCCTCGCCGACCGGCATGACGCGCATGCGGTGCATCTCGACCGACAGGTTGCCGACCGTCTCGGTCACGGCCTTGCGGTCGGCCTCGCTGAGCCGGAGGCCGATGAACTCATCGGCCACGCGGACGAGGGTCTCAGACTGCGGCTTACGTGGCTCGGGCATGGTTGGCGTGCTCCAGAAGTTTCGTGGGACGGGCACGCTACGTTGTAGTCTCAATCACGCTGAGTTGGGAGCGCCAGAGCCGGATTTCAGCCGGGTGAAGCGGAGAAGCCCCTCTTTTTGGCGAAGAAGAATCTCTTGATCCTTGGCGAAACAGGTCCGGTTCTCGGCAGCCGGCCCTATAATCATCCGCGGGCGAAGAGGCCACGTGCGTCGAAGTTACGCTACTGCTTCAGCTCGAGGAGATCGCCGGTGAGGAAACGACTTTCACTGCTGTTCCTGGTCATCAGCCTGGCCGGATTGACGTGGGCCGGAGGTGCCGATCGGCGCGAGCCCAAGCATTTGGCGGATGCCCGCGACCTGGTCCAACACGTCGACCTGGAGCACACCAGCTATGAACATGGCGCGGGCACCGTCAAGTTCGCCGGAGCGTACGAGTCGCACACTGATTGCAGTGGCTTTCTCGACGCGTTGCTCAAGCACTCCTACGGTTACGACGAGGCCCAGTTCAAGAAATGGTTCGGGTCCAAGCGGCCGACCGCCGCCCGCTACCACGACGCGATCGCCGAGCAGACGGGCTTTACACAGATCGCGTACGTGAAGGACATCGAGCCGGGGGACATCCTGGCCGTCAAGTATTATTCCCGTAAGGACAACACGGGACACCTGATGCTCGCGGCGGCGGCCCCCAAGGCCGTGAAGCCGGCCAAGCCGCTGGTTGAGGGGACCACGCAATGGGAGGTGCGGGTCATCGACAGTTCCAAGTCCGGCCACGGTCGGACCGACAGCCGGCATGCCAAGGGCCAGGACGGCAAAGACCACGATGGCTTGGGGGAGGGCGTGCTGCGGATCTATGCGGACCCGCAGGGCAAGGTCGCCGGCTTCTCTTGGAGCGTGCTGGCCGCCTCGCAGTTCCAGGACCCCAAGAACGAGCACCTCGTCATCGGCCGGCTGAAGCCGGGATTCAAACCATGAGCTGCTTCCGAGGAACTTCCATGAAACGCATGCTTGCTTTGGCCCTGGCCCTGAGCGGTGCGATCCCATGCCTCGTGGCGGGTGAAGGCGGCGACTCGCCCCAGGCCGCCGCGAAGCAGAAGTCGCCAGGTGAGGCAGTGCCCCTCCCGCAGCGGTCCCGCAAAGCGATCGAGCGAGGCCTGTCCTTCCTGGAGACCGACGCGGCGAAATGGCGGAAGGACCGCTCGTGCGCCACGTGCCACCACGGCACCATGACGGTCTGGGCCTTGAGCGAGGCCAAACGCCAAGGCTACGCCGTCGCGGCGGCGACGTTGACGGAAACCGTCAAGTGGACCAAGGAGCGGCTGAAGAACATCGACGCCCCTCGCGACACGCGGCCGGGCTGGAG
>JBGQHD010000381.1:0-5616 GCA_041497795.1 Planctomycetia bacterium | reverse complement strand
GAAGCCCGGCTTCTCCGAGAAGCCGGGCTTCTCGGGAAGCGCGACGCGCACCTGGGTCCGCCACGCGATCGACACCTCGTGGTCGCAGGCCCACTCGCTGCTCTTGGCCGATTTGGACAACGACGGCCGGATGGAAGTGATCGCCGGCAAGCGCTATCTGGGCCACGACGGTCGCGATCCGGGCGAATACGATCCGCTCGCCATTTATGCCTACACGTTCCAGCGCGAGACGCGCACTTGGCGGCGGCAGCTCATTTCCGCGGGCGGAAAGGCCGCCTTCGGCCTCGATCCCAAGGCGGCCGACGTCGATGGCGACGGCGACGTGGATATCGTGGCGGCCGACCGCACCGGGCTGTTCTGGTTCGAGAACCTCACGGTCAAGGGCGACAAGAAGCTGGCGACCAACCGCGAGCCGGCCGCGCCGACGTACCCCGATCACTCGAAGCTGATGGTCGTCAAGGACGACCAAGGGCCGGGCGCCGACGCTCCCTTGCGGCCGGTGAAGACGCCGCTCGATTGGGGCCTGCGCCGGGCCCACATCCTGGCCAACGTGGAGCGCGTGATGGGCGAGCTGCCCGGTCCCCACTTGCGCGTGCCGCTCGACGTGAAAGTGCTGAAGGAGGACCGCACCGAGCACTACCTCCGGCAATCGATCACCTACGCCGCCGAGCCGGGCGACCGCGTGCCGGCCTACCTGCTCATCCCGCACAAGCTCACTGCTCACGTGGACGAGTCTCTCCGAGACTCGCAATCGCGTCTCGGAGAGACGCGGCCACGTGAAGGGCGGCCACGTGCTCCCGCCATGCTCTGCCTGCACCAGACCACGCGGATCGGCAAGGGGGAGCCGGCCGGCCTGGGCGGACTGAAGAACCTGCACTATGCCCACGAGCTGGCCGAGCGGGGCTACGTCTGCCTCGTGCCGGATTACCCCTCGTTCGGCGAGTATGACTTCAACTTCACCGCGCCGGGCCGGCTACCCAGCGGCTCGATGAAGGCGATCTGGAACAATATCCGAGCGGTCGATCTCTTGGAGTCGCTGCCCGAGGTCGATGGCGAGCGGATCGGCTGCATCGGCCACTCGCTGGGCGGGCACAACACGATTTTCACCGCCGCGTTCGATCAGCGGATCAAGGCCATGGTCTCGAGCTGCGGGTTCACGGCCTTTCACCATTACTACAAGGGCAACCTGGCCGGCTGGACCAGCGACCGCTACATGCCGCGCATCCGCACGGCCTACGGCAACGACCCCGGCAAGGTGCCGTTCGACTTCTACGAGCTGGTGGCGGCCCTGGCGCCGCGGCCGTTCTTTATCAACGCACCCCTCGGCGACGGCAACTTCGACGTGGCCGGCGTCAAAAAGGTGGTGGCCGCCGCCCAGGAGGTGTATGCCCTGCGCGGCGAGAAAGAGGGCCTCAAGGCCGTCTACCCGGAAGTCGGGCACGACTTTCCCGAGGACGTACGACGGGAGGCGTATGCCTTCCTCGACAAGGCGCTCAAGAAGTAGGGTGGCCAGGTTCTGCCGTAAGGCGGACACTCCTGTCCGCCGTCTGGCCCTCGCCGCCGGGGTAGCGGCGGACAAGAGTGTCCGCCTTACGTGGGCAGTGCCCAACCTGCGATTGCCTGCTAATTCCCTTCCTTGGTGACCTTTTCGCGGGCTTCGCGGTTGATGCGCTCGGCCTCTTCCAATTGGACCTGCTTGAGCATCAGCGACAGCCGCTTGTTCTCGGCTGCGAGCTTGGCGATCTTCTGCTTGACTTCCGCCGCCTGGCTGGTCAGCTCGTCCTGAACCTGCTTGGCCGCCGCGCGTTCCTTGTTCAACGTGTCGTTCTCGGTCTTCCACTCTTTCTGCAGGGCCAACTGGATGGCGTTGTCGGCATCGAGCTTCGCCTTCTCGTCCTTCTTGGTGGCGATGTTGGCCGCCAGTTCTTGGATGCGGTTCTCCAGCACGGGCAGCTCGACCAGCACCTCGCGGAACAGCAGGCCATAGTCGCGCAACTGCCGCACGTAAATCCGCCGCTGCTCCTGGGCGATCTTCATGGTGTCCACCAGTTTCTTGGCCGGGCCATCGCCGCCACCCGGCAGACCGCGCATGAAGTACGCGATGGCGTCCTTCTGGATCAGCTTGGTGACATCGACGGGCACGACCTTGCCCTCCGCGTCCTTCGCCACGTCCCCGGCCGGCGTGCGCAGGTTGACGATGTTGAAGTTCATGGCCCGCAGCTCCGTTTGCTGGGCCTGGCTGAGCTTGTCGAAGTCGGTGAGGAACTTCACTTCCACCAGGACCCGCTCGTCCAGGTCCCCCTCGACCGCCGGCTCGCCGTCGCGCTGAAATTCCTTGACCGTGGCGGCGTCCACCAGCGCTCCGTCGAACACGCGCGGGAAGGTCTCGCCGCGATTGCGCTCGGCCAGGTACTTCTTCAGGTCGCTCCACACCCCGTGCTGGTCCACCGGCAGTTGTTCGTAACACGCGAACGGCCCCTGCGAGTTGGCCAAGGCCTGGGTCTGCGAGGTGGTCAGCCGCCGCGTGGGCTGCAGGCTGAGCTGATTGCCCGCCACCTGCGTGACGGCGAACTCGCCGATGAACGCCAGCGGGCGGTTGTTGCTGTGAATGCCGTCTTCGTAGGTGGCCGGCTGCGGATGCTGCTCGAAGAGGTAGAGCACGTTCTTGGTGCTGATGCCGTTGGGGTCGCCCACCTGGATGGTGATCACGTTGTTGTTGCGGCCGCCCAACGGGCAATCGCGCCACGCGCGGCCCTGCGCGGCCACCAGCATCTCGAGCCGGTGGCTGAGCTGGCTATAGCCATCCCGCGCGTTCGCATCCAGGGGGCTTTCGTCTTTCGCCCGACCATCGAGCTCCCTGATCCGCTTGTCCCGCTCTGCAAGGGCCTTCACGTGCTCGTTGTAGTGGGTGCGGAAGACGTCCTGCGTCTTCATCGCCCGCGCACAGACATACAGAAAGCCCAGAGACGCCAAGAAGACCAAGACCAGGAGGACCTTGCCGAGGGTGCTCATGTTGACTCCCGGATCGACGTAACTATTGTGCGAGACTAGCGTAGGGAATGGCTCTGCACCCCCTACGATTGATCCTAGGTAGGGTGCCCTGGGATGTCAAGCAGCCGCGCGGCCCTGGGGAAGGCCTGGGAAGCCGGTTTTCCGGCCCGCGGCGCGGCACCAACGGCATAAAGCGCCAAGTCGCGGCGAACGGGTCATCTTGTCCGTGGGCGAGTCTCTCCGAGACTCGCATTCGCGTCTCGGAGAGTCAGGCTACCGGGCTTCTGGCCGTTAGCGACGCTTCTATTGCCAGCGCTTTACGGGGGCGGCCGCCGAAAGCTAGACTAAAGGTCGCCGCAGGCGCACGTCCACGTCCGCCAGGGTTTTCCAAAGCGCGTCGCCGCGGCCGCCGGGGTGCTTTCGGCCCCGTCGCCGTTCCGCCTGGGTTCACGTCTACACTTCAGCGTCTTTTGTTGCCGGGGAGGCAGTCCATGCATTGTCTGGGCACTCACGCATCGCACCCACGTGCGGTCTGGTCCGCATGCGTCATCGCCTTGGCGGCCGCAGCGGTGATCGCCGTCGCCCTGACGGGCACGCGTTCCGCGTTGGCCCAAGGCCCCGGCGCCGGCAAAGCGGCCCCCGCGGCTGCCCCGGCGCCCCCCGGGGACGGCGAGGCCAAAACCGTGCGACAGCCCAAGAGCTTCATCGTGTGGTTGTACGAGGCCAATGGAAAGTTCTTCACCATCACCTTTCTGGCCATCTCGTTCTGGTTCGTGGCGCTGCTCGTGCAGCACTTCATGGTCTTGCGGCGCGACGCGATCGTGCCGCTGCACCTGATCGAGACTTTCGAAGCCCGGCTGAACGACAAGCGGTATCAAGAGGCCTACGAGCTGGCCAAAGCCGACCCGTCGTTCCTCGGCCAGGTGCTCTCGGCCGGCCTGTCCAGACTATCGGCCGGCTACGAGAAAGCCGTCGAGGCGATGCAGGAGATTGGCACGGAGGAGGTGATGAAGCTCGAGCACCGCCTCAGCGGCATTTCGGTCGTGGCGGTCGTCAGCCCGATGGTCGGCCTGCTGGGCACCGTGTGGGGCATGATCCTGGCGTTCGAGACGCTGGCCACCTCCGGCGGCGCCCCCAAGCCGGACGAGCTGGCCCTGAACATCGGCATGGCCCTGGTCACCACGCTGATCGGCCTGATTATCGCCATCCCCGCGCTGATGTTCCACAACGCCTTCAAGAACCGCATTGCCCGGCTGGTGCATGAGGTGGGCATCGTCAGTGAAGACCTGATGAGCCGCTTCGAGGCGGTCGGCAAGAAGGCGGCGCCGACGCCGTGAACGAGCTCACGTCGATCACCTTCAATTAGCGTTTATGAAACCACGAATAGCACGAATAACACGAATGAAATGCCTGTGGCCGCCGCGTTGAGCGGCGGCGCCCTGGGCTCTAATTCGTGTAATTCGTGCTATTCGTGGTTGTAAAAAAAGAAATCTCGACACGAAGCCAAAGAGCGAAGGCCGTCTGCGTTGGAAGACGATTCATGGCGAAGCTGAAGATCAGACCCAGCGGCACCAGCGAGTGCAACCTGGACATGACGCCGATGATCGACGTCACGTTTCAGTTGATCGCCTTCTTCATGTTCGTGCTCAACGTCGATGACGCGGAGCAGCACGAGGCCATCCGCTTGCCGGCCAGCGAACTGGCCAGGCCCCCCGAGAAGGCGGCCCGCACCGTGTTCACCGTGCACGTCACCCGGCCCGAGGCGGACGGCAGGTCGTACGTTTATTTCGCCAACCGCAAGCTGGCGGTGGGCAGCGAGGACCTGAAAGCGGCGATCGAGAAGGAGCGGACGATCCTCGGTTTCGAGCGGCGGGACCCGGCCGATCCCAACGTCGTCGTGCTCGTCCGCGGCGACTCGCTGGCCAAGGCCGGGGAGGTGCAGCGCGTCGTCGAAGCGTGGCAGGCAGGCGGCTTCGTCCAATTCTCCCTCCGCGCCAGGCAGGAGGTGGACTGATGCGGCTGAAACGAGCTGCCACCGAGTCGAGGGTCGAGCTGCAGATGACGCCCATGATCGACATGGTGTTTCAACTGCTGATCTACTTCCTGTTCACTTTCCGCATCACGGCCACCGAGGGCGACTTCAACATCAAGCTGCCCAAGCTGACGGAGGAGCAACCCGTCAACAACGACCCGGTGGCACCGTTGGTGGTCGCCCTCCGCTCCGACGACGCGGGAAACCTGCGCGAGCTGGCCATCACCACCCGCGCGTCCACTCGCACCATCCCCGTGGTCCCCGGCGACCGCGCCAGCGCGCGGGAGGCTTTCGCCGCGCTGCTCAACGAGGTGAAGCAATACGTCGGCCGAGAGACCGGGCCGAACTCCCTCCGGACCAAGATCGAGGCCCGTATTTCTTTCGATTACAACCTGCAATACCGCTATATCATCGATGCCATGACCAACCTCTCCGGCTACCGCGAGGGCCGCGAGATCGTGCGGCTGATCGAGAAGATCCAGTTCGACAAGGCAAAACAGCCGTAGCCGAGGTCTCGGGAGAAGGAACCACGGAATACTTAGCTAGCCAACGGCAGGCGGCGTCTGCGCGCGCAAAGCAGCCCGGCTGCTCCG
>JBGQHD010000380.1:0-5623 GCA_041497795.1 Planctomycetia bacterium | reverse complement strand
GCCGTTGCTTGGGAGTGTTGCTCTCAGAGCCAAATCTGCAAGAGCCACAGGCATGATTGCGAAGTGCTCCTGTGAGTCGCCAGCCACAGCGATGCTCACAAGGTCGCCGGGATTCTTGCCTTTTGGGTGATTGCGAAAAACGTTATCGCGTATCTCGACCCTCATCGCTTGATCGAACTCCGACCCAAGGTCCAATAGCCGCTTGAGTTGCTCCCATGTAATTTCTGGAGGAAGCCGAGAACCAAGTCGATCCGTTCTAAAATAGTGCCTCGTGCGCTCGAAGGGTTGCTTTATTTTCTGAGCCACCCACCCAATGGTAACGCCCTTTCTGACGAGTGCCTGTTGTAGGTACGCGGCTAGCACTGGCGCTTCGGGGGCGTCTGGCCGCAGGCGAACCTCTTTCAGGCCGTCGATTGTGGCGCGATGTCGTGGCGAGTTAAGCCAGCGTCGCAGTTCAGCCTTCCCTTTTGCTTTGCCGTTGTTACCACCGTTCTCTGCGCGTCGGCGCTCGATTGCGTCATCCGTCTGGTGTGGAACTCGGATCGCGTCCAGGTCAAAGTAGTATCGCTCCGATTTCGTTAATAGAAAGACAGGCTCCCACGTATTCGTCAGTCGGTCTGTAACACTAGCTGGCATTGCATTGGGCTTGTGCCACACCGCCACGTTTCGGACCCACCACCCATCTTCTTCTAGAGCCAACGCAACGCGGAACGGAACAAGACAAAGCTGCTTGTTGCGCCTCCAACCCTTCGGTGGGGGCCTCCCGTTAATCGTTCCACAACCGTTCAAGTAGCAGTCGCCAATGTTGAGCCAAACGGTTCCCTTGTCGGCCAGAACGCGACGGACCTCACGGAACACATTTATGATGTGCTCGACGTAGGCACCAATGTCCGCTTCAAGACCGATCTGGCGTAAATCGCCGTAATCTCTGGCGCGCCAGTACGGTGGGGACGTAACGCACGTGTCGATACATTCAGGTGGAAGGTGAGCGAGGGATTCTGTCGCATCCCCGACAAACAGGGCGAACCTATCTGAAGAAACGGACGCAGTCTCACGCACCTTGCGCCAGCTTGGTGTCTTGCTGGGGGCTGTTGCCATCCTTGCGACCTCAACGCAAAAAGCCCTTCAGTCGTAAATCTTTACGGCGCACGACCATTCTGGTGAGTGTCCGTCGCCCGGACCACCGCCGTAATCGCCGACCGCCGATTGTCTCTTTGGGGGGACGTTTTACAAGACTCTTCCCGGCTTGGCGACGGCCTTCCTGCATGTTTGTACACTAACTTACTTGATCCTGCCACTCGAATCGCAATATTTTTTGGTTCAGTGGTCATGCGGGCAGCACGGAGTCGGCGTGTTTCCTCTTGCCCTCCGATGCCCCGCGTCTGTCGCTCTGGCATTGTCGCCCTCGCAGCCGTGGTTGCCTTTGGCCTGCTCGATCCGTCTCGCCAACGCCGCCGGTCGCTCTGCGCCAGGTGACAATCGGAGAGTCGGGGAAACGAACCCCTCGCGGAGATGCCGAGCGCAGCGGCGGGGCAGCGTTGTCTCAGAGGGGGATTCAAAGTCGGACGACTCCGGCTGACCCGGCGGAGTCGCCAATGGCCGGTGCAGATTATCGCCTTGGGCGCTGAGTATCAAAGCATCTTGCGCGTAACGACGGGATACCGGCACTCCGGCTTCTCGGCCACATTTCGATGCGCGCTGGCCATTGCCCGGATGCCAAATCTTTCTCCGCCCGCCACTCGCAAATCGGCGCAGAAGAGTTAGAATCCTGTGGCTTGGCTCGACCACTCGTAGCAGGGAGGTGAAGATCATGGCCAATACGGACAAACTGGCCGAGGTAGCTGCCCTCTTGGCGGAGCGGGACGAGGAATTCCGGCCGTTTGAACTAGCCAAGGTGGCGGCCGACACGGAAGAACCGTACTGGGCGCTTTCCGACTTGAAGCGGCTACTTGGGTACGGCCCAACGGAGTCCATAGACAAGGCCGTCAACAAGGCCAAGGTGTCGGCATCCAATGCCGGGATTTCCATTCGCGAACACTTCCGCGATGGAACCCTGTTCGATCATCCCGGCGAAGTCTTTGTGTCAAAGTATGCGGCCATTCTGATCGCGATGAACGCGGACGTTCGCAAGACGCCCGTGGCGGTGGCGCAGAACTACTTTGCCCTACAGGTTGATCGGCAGCGGTTGGAAGACGAGAAACGGTTGCGGGGACGCTTTGATGTCGCAACGGAGAACCACAAACTTCAGGGCGTCGCATCCGAGGCGGGTGTCAACGACTTCAAGAAGTTCAACGGGGTGGGCGTCAGCGCTCTTTACGGCGGTCGTAGCGTGATCCAAATTCAAGCGATGAAAGGCTTGGGGGCCGCGCAGAGTTACCTTGATTACGCCGGAAGCGAGGAACTTGCTGCCAACTTGTTCAGGATTACCCAAACCGCCGCTGCATTGCGCCGGCAAGAGGCAAAGAGTGAGGCGCTGGCTTGTGGTACTCACCAGAAGGTTGCCCGTGGCGTTCGGCAGGCAATAATCGACGCAGGAAACACGCCTCCCGAACAACTCCCACCAGCCAAGACCAAGATTGACAAATTGGCCACGGAAGTAAAGCGCACGCTGAAGTCCACATAGTCGGACTACCGGCCTTACTCCACCGGCAGCGGTACCGCAAGCCTTGGCCGACAAGTGGTGCGGTGCCGTTCTCAAGTGCTCCGGCAGCCTCGCCCAAGCACCAGCGCGATGAGCGGGCGCGCGCAACGGACGTGACAGGATGCCCCGACTTGTGACCGACACCCACCAATTGTGCCGAATCACAAGTCGGGGCCGTGTCTGCAAACGCCTAAATTGCAGCGGTTTACGGCGAAACCGAAAGGCTCATCCTAAGTCCAGCGCGTCTGGGATGCCCCGTGTCAACATGCAGAACCGGGCCGGACTGATTCCTGCTCGTGTCGAGAGGGATCGACCGCTTGCCGCAACTCGTTCTCGCCGGCGTCATTGTAGCAACGCATCGCGGACCTTAAAATCTTCTGTTCGTAAGGGACGTGCGGGATTCGAGTCCCGCCTCGGCCAGTGACTGTGACAGCGCTGGGTCTTTTGTAATGGTTACCGGAATGAAGCGGCTCCCCTGCCGGCTTGACCGGCAGGAGGCAAGGTTGCTTGGCTAGCGATGGTGCGTTTACGCAGTGGGACCCTTGCCGGCTTGTCCGGCAACTGAACGAGTTTGCGCGGCTAACACGCGACAGCTCCTCAAACTGATTCACCTGCCGGACGAGCCCAATGGCACTAACCTTGGCGAGGCATCGGTCGCAAGCCGGGAATAGGGCCGTTCACGGCCCTTTACCGCGTCAGCGGTCGTAGGCCCGGCGTTTACGCCGGGTTGGCCAGGAGCACGTCGGCGGTATCAAGCCCCGTTTACGGGGCTTACGGTGTACTGGGCTTCAGCCGCGTATTCCGGTTCAAGCCCACGGCGAGAAGCCCCGTAAACGGGGCTGAAATGACTAGCTGCCGCGCACTTGTCACCCGTCGTAAACGACGGGCCTACGACCGCTGCGCGGTGAAGCCCGGTAAACCGGGCTAGCGAAGGTTACTGCCATTGGGACGAGCCGGCAGGGGTCTTTCGAAAATGGCTCGACATGACGGCGGTTAGCTTCCCAAACTTGGTTTCCGGCCAGGCAAGCTGGCCGGGGAACCGGCACTTCAGTTGGGCAAACAGTTACGGTTTTTTAAGAGCCTATCCAGAGACCGCCAAAGCAGCCCGGCTGCTCCGCAGCAGCCGGGCTGCTGGCGATTCGAGAGTCTCCGCTATGCGATCCATCGTCGCCCTCGTGTTGGCCGTGTTTTCGGGTGCGGCCTCGGCCCAAGACGTGCGTCTCAAGTCGTCGGACGTCGGCACCGCGATCGACCGTGGCCTCGCCTTTCTGGCCAAGGACGCGATGGCCTGGAAGACGGCGCACAACTGCGTCTCGTGCCACCATGCCGCGCTAGTGGTCTGGTCGATGCGCGAGGCCAAGGAGCGCGGCCACGCGGTCGATCAGCCGGTCCTCGCCGAGCTGACCACGTGGGTCGCCAAGTCGGGCGACGGTCGCACCGGCGTGCCTCGGCCCGTGGGCATTCCCAAAGCGCTCAATGCCAAGGCCGTCTGGTTCGCGCTCGCGCTGGGCGCCGATCCCAAGCCGGACGCCGCCTCGCAAGAGGGCCTGAAAGCTCTGCTCAAGACGGTCGAGAGCGACCAGATCGAGAACGGGTCGTGGGCTGCGTGGCCCGAGACCCGGCCGCCGATTTTCGGCAAATCCGATGAGAGCATGACGGCCCTGGCGACCCTGGCCCTGCTGCCGGCGGCCGCGACCGGCGACGACGCGGCGAAAGCCGCGCGGGACAAAGCCGCAAAGTGGCTCGACGCCACGAAGACCGATGACGACCCGCAGTCGGTCGCCATGCGGCTGCTGCTGTGGCAGCGGCTGGGCCGCCCGGCCGCGGAGCGCGAGGCCGCCGAGCGAGACGCTTTAGTCAAGCGCATCAAGGAGCGGCAAAACGCCGACGGTGGCTGGAGCCAGGCGAAGGACATGGCGAGCGACGCCTGGGCGACCGGGCAGGCGCTCTACGCCCTGGCCCACGCGGGCGTGAAGCCCGACGAGCCTGCCGTTGCGCGGGCCCACGCCTTCCTCGTCAAGACGCAGCGCGCAGAGGGCTCCTGGCCCATGACCTCGCGGCCGACCAAACCCGGTGGCGAAGGGTCCAAAAGCCTGATCCCCATCACCGGCGCCGGCAGCGCCTGGGCCGTGCTGGGGCTGGTGCGGAGCCGGTGACGTTCCCACGTTCTCACCCGAGGTTGCGTGTCGAGTGCAGCCCTTCGAGTCTATCCGGAAACGCCGAAGCAGCCCGCTGCTCCGCAGCAGCCGGGCTGCTGACGAGGTTCGCGGATAGCTCTTAGAGCAGCCCCGGCACCCCTTCGCGGTCCTCGAGCAGGTATTGCGGGCGGCCGTTGTGGTCACGCAGCGTGATCGACGGGTCGATGCCCAGGACCCGGTAGAGCGTCGCCAGCACATGCTGCATGCGGATCGGATTGCCGACGACCTGCTCGCCGCGGGCGTCGGTGGCGCCGATTGTTTGGCCCGTCTTCAGCCCGCCGCCAGCGACCCACAGGAACCCGGCCTCGGGCCAGTGGCCGCGGCCGTCGGGCGTCGCGTCGCCGACGCGCGGCGTGCGGCCGAACTCGCCGCCCATGACCACCGCCACGTCCCCCAGCAGGCCGCGATCATCCAGGTCGGTGATGAGCGCATGCAGCGCCCGATCGAGAGGCGGCAAGAGTTCCCGCAGCGTGGAGAAGTTCTCTCGATGCGTGTCCCAGTTGTGGACGCCGACCGTCACCACCGAGACGCCCGCTTCCACCAGGCGGCGGGCCATGAGCAGCGACCGCCCCGGATGCGGTCCGTGGCGGAACGGGCCTTCGCCGTAACGGGCTCGCATCGCGCTGGGCTCTTTCTCCAGATCGAAGGCTTCCCGGACGCGCGATGACGCCACCATCTCCAGGGCGCGGGCGCGGAAGGCGTCGATCCCCTTGGCTGCAGGGGTTGCTTCCAGGTCGCGGCGCAGTGTGTCGAGGGTCCGAAGCAGATCGGCCCGGCACTCCAG
>JBGQHD010000379.1:0-5635 GCA_041497795.1 Planctomycetia bacterium | reverse complement strand
GATGGCGACACTCCACTGCCCCTGTTGGCTGTGACTGGCCTGGTTGACGTGGAGGGCTTGTCCCTGGGCCGCGCCGGTCGCGTCATAGCGCTGCGCCAAGAGGTCGAGTGCGTCCGCCCCGGCATCCAGCGAGAACACGACAACCACCAGGCCGGCCGAGTTGCGAGCCTCGATCCGATGCGGGGCCTCCGCCTGCTGGACAACATTGACGACGGAACTGCCCAGTACAGCACCGTCGGTCATCAGTTCGTGCTCCGCGTACGGCAGGTCTCCCAGGACGAAAGGCTGATCCGGAGAAAGTGGCTCCAGGAGCGGATTGGCCGCCAACGCCATCCGCGGCTCCAGGAGCTCCAGGCTCAGCCGAAAGCCGGCCGACCTGCCGTTTTTACCAGTGGCGACCGGGTATTGAACCTGCCCGCCCCAGACGCAGGCGGGAAACAGGATATTGGTTAGCGTGTCGAATGCCGTTGCGAGGATGCGTGCCACGTGCTGGTCCCTCACCTGAGAAGGCTGAGATAGAGCTTCTATTATTCCGAAGGTCCAAGTGCTACTTTCCAAACCGAAACGTGTGGCTGAAGTACCGCCAAGCGCGCTGGGCCAATGTCCGGCTGCCCGTGTGAATCTTGGCTCTGCCGCGCAAGCCCAACCGCAATAGGCCTTCCTCGTCCTCCAGAAGAACCTGCGCCTGGTAGGAGGTGCTCTGGGGCCGCTCGACGCCCGACTCGTCGGTCTTTGTGGCCAGCTCGCCGCCCGCCTTGACCGACAGGCCAGATGGCGTGGCGCGCATTTCCATTTGGGAGATGCCGGCAATCGTCCCGGTCAGAGTCTGGCCGGGCAATTCATCGAGCTTGAGCTCGACCCGGTCGCCCGTCCGCACGAACTCCAGGTCCGACTGATCGATCACCAGCACGGCCTCAAGTTGCTGGGGATCACCGACCTGGCATAACAGAGTCTTGGTGTCGAGACGGCAGCCGACGTTCGTCTCCTCCAGGGGCGTGCCGACCCAGCCACGCAATTTTCCATCGTGCGGCTCTTTCTCTTCCACGTGCGGCGGCGGAAGAATCGAGCCGGCCACCGGTGCGAGGATCACGAGTCGCTCTCGGTCAGCCAGGCGCTTGGAGAGCTGCTTTTCCGTGGAGGCCAACCGCTCTTCGATCTGTGGCACTTCACCCAGCGCCTGGGCATCGAGGAACCGCTGACGCTTGAGCGTGCCAAGCTGAATTGCCTGCTGGTCCCGTTGGCTGCGGAGCTGCGCGATCTCCAGTTCCAGATCGACGCTTTCCAGCTCCGCGAGCTGGTCGCCCGCCTGGACCTGGCTTCCCCGCCGGACGTGCAGCTTGCGGAGGTTGCCCGCCACCTCGACGTACACCGGCACGGCGCCGTGGGCCTTGATCTCCAGGGGACAGATCACCCGGTGCGGCAGCGGCACGAGCGTCACGGCGGCAACGAGCACGGCCAAGACACCGAGCGAAATCACGAGGCGCGGCTTTTTCACTTCGTCCCACCTCCCCGGCACGTAGAAGAACTTGCCGATTTTCCAGGCTGGCATCACGACCAGGCCCCCCAGCGCCACGCCGGCGACGAGTTGGCCGATGATCTCTAGGTGGTAAGGCTGCAGCACCCTGAGCAAGAACCATAGGATCGCCGCCAGCACGAGCCAGCGGTACACGCCCGACGCGACGCCGTAGAGCAGGAACCCACCACGTCCCCGCGGCGGCAAGTAGCGGTCCGACAGCGGCTCCAGCCCCAGACACCACCAGGCGGCCGTGCGCTGCAGGGCCGCCCCCGACTTCTGGCGCAGGTTGGGGATTTCCAGCCAGTCGGAGAGGATGTAGTAGCCGTCGTAACGCAACAGGGGGTTGGCGTTAAAGAGCACGGTGCTGACAGAGCACACGAATATGATGTACAGGCACAGATAGTTCAGGAAACCTGGCTCGCTGAACCACCACACGAACGTGCAAATCGACGCCAACACCAGCTCCACGTACATGCCGGCCGCGCCGATCGCCATCCGCTGCCACTTGCTGGGCAGCATCCAAGAGTCCGACACATTGCAGTACAGGCAGGGCGTGAACACCAACATCAGGACGCCGATCTCATGGCACTCACCTCCGAAATGCTTACAGGTGAGGCCGTGGCCGAACTCGTGAAGGATCTTGGAGATCACGAGGGCCAGGATCAACGAGCCGGCATTCTTAAGGCCGAAGAACTGATGGAAGGCGGGCAGACGGGCGTAGAAGACGTCGAACTGAACGACGACCAGGAGGAGCGCGGAGAGCCCCAGTGCCAGCACGCAGGCCAGGGCCAGCGGGGAGAAGAACCGGCGGACCTTGGGGTACAGCCAGCCGAACAGGCGCTCCGGGTCGAAACCGCGAAAACGGAGCGCCAGGACGTTGGCCAGTTGGCTGAGGAGTTCCTTGCGGCGGCGCTCACTGCGGCGCTTCTCGAGCGGCTCGCCTTGATTGGGCACGCCCGAGATGACCAGGTTCCCGCGGTGCAGTGTGCCGATGAACTCCCACAGGTGCTCGGCCGAGAGTTCCCGGTGCGGATAGCGCTGCGTGAACCGCTCGCGAATGTCGTCCAGACTGCTCTGGCCGTCCAGCATCTCCAAGACCGCGAAATCCTCTTCGTGAAAGCGGAAGTAGCTCGGCGCCAGCGGTTCCTTGATCGCCCAGCAGTTCTGCCCCTGGTACACGTGCCGGCGCAGCACCAAATCCGGCCGCATCCGCAAGGGGAGCTTGCGGCCGGTCGAGGATGCCATGCTGTCGGCGACCGTGGACATGGGCCTGGAGTCAGGAGTCAGGGTTCAGATGTCAGGTGTCAGACCACAGAGAGCAGAGGCAAGCGCCCCATCCGCTTGCAGTTTAGCGCGTGGACTTGTGGCCCACTCCGGCGGTGAGGCGTGACTTCAGTTCAATTGTCATCCGAGCTTCCATTCCCGGCCGCAGGAGCCAGCGGCCGTCTTGCTGGCGGTTCTCCACTTCGGCCCACACGCGGTAGTTGCCGCTGGCCTCGATGAGCGGGTTGACGAACGTGATCTTGCCGGTGAATTCTTCCGTCGTCCCCCGCTGGCGATGGACCAGCACCTTGACCGGACGGTCCACCAGCTCTTCATCCCCCAGCTTGGCCGAATCGACGAAGCCTTCCACCCGCAAGCGGTTCATCCGCACCACGCGGAGCACGTGCTCTCCCGCCTGCACCCACTCGCCGGGGCGCTTGAAGACCTCCACGACCAGGCCGTCGATGGGCGCCGTGATGCGCCGCCGCTCCACGTCGTGCTGGGCCGTATTGAGTTCCGCGGCACGGACCTTCTCGGCCCAGCCGGCCACGTCCTTTTCGTACTGGGCTTGCTCGATCCCCAGTTTCGAGCGCTTGGCTGTGAGCTGCAAACGGCGGACTTCCGCCGCGGCGACCGCACCGTCGGAAATCCGGTTGGCGGCTAGCGCTTCTTCATGCTCGGCCTGCGAGACGTCCGCCTGGGCCTGGGAGAAGCGAACCGCGACGTCGTTCTCCGCCTGAAGCTTGGCTTGCTCGTGTTGCCGCTGGACAACCTGTTCCTGGAGCTTCGCCTTGGTGGCATCCACCTGGGCCAACAGCTGCTTGGGCTTCACCTCTTCCCCCTCGTGAACCTTCACTTCCTGTAGCACGCCCGCTTCGGCGGCTGGCACGTCCACGTCGTCGATCAGCGACACGAGACACGGTTCCAAGGCCACGGCAGCCGGCGCCTCGTCGCCGCTGGGCGAGTAATAGCTGCGAGTCGAGGACCAACGGGGATCCCTGGCGGAGTCCGCCTCGCCATGACCACCCGCCAAAGTCACGCCCACGACGAGAGCCAACAAGAGCGCCGTACGTAAGACGCGTTTCATGGTCAACTCCGTTCTCGGACGTTGCCGTTGAGGGTTTGAAGTTACAGCCGAAACAGCACCCGCGACTGGACGAACTCCCACAGATCGTGGAACCAGACGTAGCCCAGCGCGCGGCGTCCGCAGTGGACCCTGGCGAGGACCGTAGCGCCGCGCCGCAGTTGGTGTAGGTGCGACTTGTCGAGGGCCACGCGCAAGAGCACGACGTTGCCTTCCTCCCCTCGTACTTCCGCCCGCTGGTGCACCTCTTCGAGGGTCCCTTCGTAGGTCACGCCCGGCTCGGTGGCCAGAATGAAGCTGACCGTCAACTTCCGCCCTGGGCCGGCTTCGGCCTGGGCGCGGGCGATGTGCCCCATCCGCTCCTCGGGCATGCGAATCTCTAGCTCCCACTCGCCGTCTACGTCGGCCACGCTCAGCAGCATCTGGCCGCGCTCCACCGGCCGGTGGATCAGCATGTCGCGGACGTCCCACGTGACGACTTGTCCGGCCACGGGCGTGCGGACTTCGAGTTGCGCCGCCTTGTGCTCGTAGAGGGCGATCTGCTCCTTGAGACTGGCCTGCTTGGCGATCCATTGGCTCCGTTCGCCGTGGAGCCGCTCGCGCTCGGCGCCGGCCACCTTGCCGGCCAACAGCGTGGTATTGACCCGCCGCAACGCGGCCGATGTGGATAGCAGCTCCCCCTGCAGGTCGGCCAGCTTCACATCCACGTCGGTATTGCGCAGCGCGACGACGAACTGACCCGGCTGCACCACCTCGCCGTGCTCCACCAGGACCTGCTCGACTACCCCTTCCACGGCGGCAAACACGTCGTGCCGCCCGACCGGCTCCAGCGTGCCACGCCCTTCCAGCTCGAACTGGGCCGGCACGAGGACCAGCGCCAGTCCGAGGGCCACCACGCCCGCCGCGGCGAGCTTAGTCCAGGGCCGGTTACGCAGCAGCCAAAGCTTTCCCAACGTCCGCAGCGCCGGTGCCAGAAAGAAGCTCTCGTATTCCAGAGCGTTGGTGAGCGCTTGGGCGCTCGTCTGACGGACCAGCTCCAAGCGCCCCTCGCAGCCGGGGCGGAGCTGTGTCTCACGAAACTGCTCGACGACCAAGGCCCCTACTGGCGGCAGCGGTTTGAGCTTGGGTTCCTCTTCCGCTTGCGGCCGCGCGAGCGGCAGCACGATCACCAACCGCGACTGCGAGGCGTCGAGGAAGTCGTTGACCGCTTCCTCCATCTGGGGTGCGAGGTCCGCCCTGTCGCCAGGGAACCAGAGCGGTTCGCCCGTCTTGACGACCCGCGTGGCCAGTTCCTGCATGCGGCGGACGACATTGGAACGCCGGTCAAAGACATCCTGCCCGCTGATCGCCTCCAGCCGGCAGCGGCCGTTTTGGAAGATGGCCACGCTCACCCGGTCGCATTCCAGGATGCGGCGGCCCTCGTTGGCGATCGTGTACGCGGTTTGCCGCCGACTGAGACTGCGATGGGCCAGCCGAGCGAATTGCTCGATGTGCCCCAGCGCGGCCTGGCGCTCTTCGAGGTTCTTCAGGGACTGGATCGTGAGGTAGTCCTGGAGGAGCGCGCAGGCCTGCACCAGGAAACCCAGGTAACCGCGCAATGCCGCGGCCGGCTTGTCGGCCGATTGAAAAAGCTCCACGACACCCACGGCCCGCTGGTGCGTCTTGAGCGGCGACAACACGAGCGCTCGGTCCGTGGGATTGCCGGCCTCCGCGCCGTCGGCGAACTCTTCGCCCGGTGCGGCCAGGAGGCTCGTGCCCGTGGTCAACACCCG
>JBGQHD010000378.1:0-5641 GCA_041497795.1 Planctomycetia bacterium | reverse complement strand
TTCGAGGTGGTGGGCATCAGCCTGGACCGCGACCGCGAAGAGCTGGAGAAGTACGTCAAGGAGCAAGAGGTCCCCTGGATCAACCTCTTCGACGACGAGGCCGGCGGCGCCCATCCGATGGCCACCAAGTACGGCGTGCGGGCGATCCCCACTCCGCTGCTGGTGGATAAGGAAGGCAAAGTGATCTCCACCCAGGCGCGGGGAGAGCAACTGGCCGCGCTGCTCGACAAGCAGTTCGGCGATAAGCCGGAGACCGTGGAACCGAAGGAGGGCAAGCCCCAACCGAAGGAAGACAAACCGACGCCGGCGAAGCCCAAGGAGTAGACGCTCACCCAAGATTGCGTCGATCAACAGCGGGGCCGTGGTCTGGTGGCAGACCACGGCCCCGTTTGCTTTGTTGGTCCCCTCACGAAGCTTCGCCAGCACGTCTGCCACGCCGCGGCAGGTTCATCTCGGCTGTTTCGCCAGCACTTCGCCCACGCTCCGATCCAAGATCGCCACGATCTCGTCGGCCTGCTGCTCGGTGATCACCAGCGCTGGCCCTAGGGCCAGCCAGTGCGGGTCGAAACGCGTCAGGAGCCCGTTGGCGAGTGCCTGGCGGCCGATCTCCATGCCGATGGGCGGGCTGAACTGCCGCTTGGTGGCCGGGTCGGCGACCCATTCGACGCCCAGGAACAGCCCCTTGCCGCGGATGTCGCCCACGATGCCGTGGCGGCGGAGCGAGTCGAGCCGCTTCCGCAAATGCTCGCCCACGCGGCGGGCGTTGCCGCACAGGTCGCGCTCCACGATCTCAGACAAGCAGGCCAGGCCGGCGGCGCACGAGATGGGGTTGCCCTCGTAGGTGTGCCCTTCCACGAAGCCGGGGTTCTTGGCCGGGTCGCCCCAGAAGGCGTCGGCGATCTTCTGCCGGCAGAGCACCGCGGAAATCGGCGCGTAGCCGCCGCTGAGCCCCTTGCCCAGGCAGAGCACGTCGGGCAGCACGCCGAACGTCTCGGCCGCGAACATCTGCCCGGTGCGGCCCATGCCGGTGATGATCTCGTCGAAGATCAGGAGCACGTTGTGCCGGTCGCAGATCTCCCGCAGCTTCGGCAGGTATTCCTCCGGCGGGTCGATGATGCCGCCGGTGTGGCCGATCGGCTCGACCATCACGGCGGCCACCGTCTCGGGGCCTTCCATGTCGATTACGTCGCCGATCAGCGAGGCACAGGTGATCTCGCACGACGGGTAGCTCTTGCCGAACGGACAGCGGTAGCACGTCGGCGGAAAGACGTGGACGAAGCCGCCGGCCAGCGGTTCGTTCACCGCCCGGCGGGCCTTGAGGCCGGAGGCCGACAGCGAGCCAAACGTCGAGCCGTGCCACGACTGGTAGCGGGAGACGATCTTGTACTTCGTGGCGTTGCCGGTGAGCTTGTGGTATTGCCGGGCCATCTTGATGGCCGCCTCGGTGGCCTCCGACCCGCCGGTTTGCAGTTTCACCGCGTTCAGGTCGCCCGGGGCGAGCTCCGCCAGCACGTTGGCCAGCCGCACGGCCAGCGGGTTGGTGCCGTGCATGGGGGCCGAAAACGTCATCACGTCCATCTGCTGCTTGATGGCCTCGATCACCCGGCGATTGTTGTGGCCCACGTTGACCACGTAGATGCCGGAGAGAGCGTCGAGGTATTGCTTGCCCTCCACGTCCCAATAGTGCACGCCGTCGGCGCGGGCCATGACCAACGGGTCGCGGACGAAGTCGCTCATCTGGGCCCGCACGAAGATCTGCCGCAGGAACTCTTCCTGCGTGGTTTGGGCATCGGTGATGTCGCCGGGCAGGGACGAGCGGGCGGCCGAATCGCCGTTGGACGAGGTCTCTTCAGCGGCGACGCGAGAAGGCTGGCGCACGGTAGACATGGTGGCTCCTGGTGGGTGAGGCGAGAGTGCAGTTTACACGCCGTCCGCAACGGCACGCCAGCAATGTCATTCTGAGTGTAGTCATCTCGCTCCGCGAGATGATGCGTCTCGCGGAGCGAGACGGCTACACTGACGGCACACGGAGTGTGCCTACTACATGGCCGGCCAGTCCAACGCGCGGCGGGCCACGTCGAACGCCGCCCGCGGCCGGCCCAGCCGCTTGGCGGCGGCTTTCAAGCCGGCCAGCCGCTGCTTGTCGCCCAAGAGCCGCGTCAGCTTATGGGCCAGCGTGCCGAGGTTGTTGATCTTGATCGCCGCGCCGTTCTCCAGCAGGAAGTCGCTGTTGCGGCTCTCCTGCCCAGGGATGGGATTGACCACCGCCATCGCCGCCCCGCGGGCCAATGTCTCCGACGTGGTTAGCCCACCGGGCTTCGAGAGCACCAGGTCGGCCGCGGCCATCAGCTCGTCGATTTCCTTCGTGAAGCCGAGCAACTTCACCAGGTGCCGAGCGGGCGGGGCCACTTCGGCGAGCTGCTCTTTGGCGGCCGCGTTGCGTCCGGTGACGACGACCACCTCCAGCGGCACCTCGATGTCGAGCACCGCCCGGTAGATTTGCTCAATCGGCCCGACCCCGAAGCCGCCGGCCAATTGCAGCAGCACCGGCCGATCGCCCACCAGCCCTTGCCGCAGCAGGCATTCCTCGCGCGGCTTCTCCTGGCTGAAGACCGGATGAATGGGAATGCCGGTGGCCGTCGTGTGCTCGGCGGGCACTCCCCAGTGTTGGAGGTAAGCCGCCCCTTCCTCGGTCGCCGTGAAGTAATGGTCGCACGGCTGATTGACCCACAACCGGTGCGTCTCAAAATCGGTCGTGACGGTCAACTGCGGCGTGTGAAAGCGGTCCTTGCGGCGCAGCGAGGCGATGATCTCGGCCGGCAGGAAGTGCGTGTTGACGATCACGTCCCACCGCTTCTCCTCCAGGAACTTGAGGAACGGCCGCAGGTTCAGCTTCTCGACGGCCAGCCGCAGCCGGTCGCGCGTGCTCTTGGGGCGCCGCGGCCGGTCCAGCAGGTCGTAGAAGTAGCCCAGCACGTGCGGGACCTTGTTCACCAGGTCGAGGTAGGCCTTGCCGTAGAGGCGGCGGAACGCGGCGTTGGTCAAGTCGAGCACGTCCACGTTCTTCACCACGGCGGCCGGATCGAGCTGCCGCACGGCCAGCTCGACCGCCTCGGCCGCGCGCAAGTGGCCAGCACCGACGGACGCCGACAAGATCAGCACGCGCTTCGCCACGCCTGGGTCTCCGGGAGTTTCATACTCCCTCTCCCCTCTGGGGAGAGGGTTGGGGTGAGGGGCAGTCCGCCACGAAACGCCCCCTGCTCAGTCTCTCCCCAGACGGGCGAGGAGTCTTGGGCACCAACTCACGATTCTTCCAATTCCTGCCTGGCTCACGCGCAACAAGATGTCGGTTTTCCGTTCCTCGTCTCGCTCGGCGCAACAGATTCCGCTTCTTCCATTTCGCCCCGTGGCGGCATTCCTGCCTGGCGTATCGATGCCGTTCGAAGACGGCCGACGAGAAGGCGCGGTTTCAGCGCACTCGTCGGCTGCTGACGAGCGTCAATTTACCCAGCGGACTGACAGGTCTGGAGGGGTGTTTTTGTGACATAAACGGAAGACGTCGTACAAAGGCTAAGCGGGCGAGGGCAGCGGCTCCGGCTCCGCCAGCCGGCGGCGGTAGACGCGGGCCACCGTGCTGCACAAAAACGCCCAGGCCAGCCCGATGGACCAGCCGGCCAGCACGTCGGTCGGGTAGTGGACGCCCATGTAAACCCGGCTGATGCCCACGAGGAAGCTCAGGAACAAGGCCACGCCGAGGAAGTAGAGCTTCAGCCGGCGCTGCTTGACGAGCCGGGCCAGGAGCGAGCCGAGCGTCAGGTAGACCACCGCCGAGAGCACGGAATGCCCGCTGGGAAAGCTGGTCGTGGTGACGTGGGACAGGTGCGGCACGATCTGCGGCCGTGGACGATCGAAGAGGTTTTTGAGCAGCCCACACAAGAGCAGGCCGCTCGCCGTGGCCCCCAGCAGAAACCACAGCCCACGGTACTGCCGGCAGATCAGCAGATAACCGGCCACGGCGGCCGTGAACAAGCAGAGGGCGGCAATCCCACCCAGGGCGGTCAGGTCGCGGCCGATCTCCCCCATCCAGGGCGGACCCCGCGGGTCGGCCGGGTTGGCGGGATTCCGCAACGACGCAATCACCCGTTCGTCGAACTGCTGCACGCTCCCCCGGCTGACGAGGTACGCCAGCAGGACGAAACTCCACAACCCGGCCACGATCACCAGCAGCGAGCAAAGGATCACCAGGTCGGTGCCGCCGAGCCAGGCGACAAGCTTGCGGTAGGCGAGCATTTTGCCATCCCCGGTAACGTGACAAGGTGACAAGGTGAAGGGCGAGAGGAACATCGAACATGTGTTGGATGGTCGATGTTCGCTTTTGCGTTGTTCCTAGCGCGATCGGAAGCAATCACTTCTTCGCCGCAGCTTCAGCCCACGGGTTTCGCCAGTCTCCCCACCGTTCCAGGTAGCTCACGTACGCCGGCACCTGCTGGCTGGCCGCCGTGAGCCAGATCTTCGTTTCGGCCACCAGCTCTTGCTCGCGGTCGATCGTCAATTGGCCGACCAAGACTCTTGATCGCAGGAAGACGAAATATGTATCCAAAACGTCGCAGCGGCAATAGTCCTGGATCTGGTCGAGCCGCCCGGCGTCGAACAGGTCCTGCACCATGTGCCCTTGGATGTCCATCTTGCCGGGCTTGCCGAGCAGGTTGGCGGCCAGGTTCAGCCCACCGGTGAAGCGGGCACAGCCGAAGTTCGTCAGCAGCTCGTAGAGATCGAGGTGCGTCCGCACGTTGTAGCGGTTGCGGTTCTGCTCGTAGCTTGGTCCGGAGGAATCGAACCAGCGGGGCACGCTCACGCCGAAGCGAAAGGCGGCCAACTCCAGCAGCGGCAGGTCGAACGTCCGCCCGTTGAAGCTCACCAGCGTCGGCCGGTTGTAGGCCTCCCAGCCGCGCCAGAACTTCTCGGTAATCACGTGCGGCCGATACTCCGGGCTATCGAGCACCACCAGGTCGATCAGCCGGAAGTCGGCCGCCACCTTGGCCACGGCCACCGACACCGGGTACTGGTACGTGTAGGGGATGAAGTCGTTGTCGTACTTCTCCATCAGCTCGGCCCGGTATTGGGCCACGGCCTCGCGCGGCGTGAACCCCCGGCCGGGATAGCGCAGCTTTTCGACCAGCTCGCCGTCGGCGACGCTTTCCACGTCGAAGATAAGGTAGGCGGGGACGTTCATCGTGCGTGGGGCACGTTTCTAAACGTGCCCGTCTCCAGGTATTGCCGGGCACGTTTGGAAACGTGCCCCACGTTGGTTCACTCGAACTCAAACACGCGTTGAACCTCTGGCCTGCCGTACTCGGCGCCGCCGGTGAGCACGAGGAGATTGTCGCCGATCCGCGCCTCGCCCGCCCCGTGCGTGTGGCCGCACAGCACGGTGATCTGGCGATGCGGATAGCGCCGGGCCACCTCGCGCAGGGCTTGGCCCATCGCCACGCAGGTGAAGTGCGGAGACCAATTGTCGTCGGACAGCCGGCCTTCGTGCCAGCAGGCCTCGCGAAACGGTGGCACGTGAGTCAGCACGACCACGTGCGGAAACCGCTCGAGGGCTACCGGTAGCACGCGGCGGACGTGCACGGCCGCCTCG
>JBGQHD010000377.1:0-5647 GCA_041497795.1 Planctomycetia bacterium | reverse complement strand
TGTAACAGCACCGCCGCGTAAACCCAAACCGTGTCATGGACCCCCCGACGCGCAAGCGAGGGCGAGGCGGAGTTCGCCCTCGCTTGCGCGTCGGGTTAGTGTCGCGCGAATCGCTACCCCTTCAGCCCCTCCAGCCGCCCGGTGCTGTCGCCGAACTTCTCCACGCCCGACCCGGCGCCCATGCCGTCGAGCATGTGCAGGAACAGATTGGCCAGCGGCGTATTGCGGCGGTACTTCAGGTGCTGGCCTGTCGGCAACGTGCCGTTGCCGCCGCCGGCCACGACGATCGGCAGGTTGTCGTGGTTGTGGGCGTTGCCGTCGCCGATCGCGCAGCCGTAGACGATCATCGAGTGGTCCAGCAGGCTGCCGGTTCCTTCCTTCGTGTCTTGCAGCTTCTTCGAGAAGGCCGCGAACTGCTCCATGTGGTAGCGGTTGATCTGGGCGATCTTGGCCTGCTTGTCCTTGTTGTTGCCGTGGTGCGACAGGTCGTGGTGCCCGTCGGAGACGCCGATATTGCGGTAGCTCCGGTTGCTCCCCTCGTTGGCCAGCATGAACGTGGCGACGCGCGTGATATCGGCCTGAAACGCCAGGTGCAAAAGGTCGAACATCAGCGTGATGTGCCCCTGGTTATCCTCCGGCACGCCGCCGGGCCGGGCGAAGCTGGCGGGCGCCTGCGGGGCCTTCGCGGCGTAGCGCTCAGCCGCTTGGATGCGCTGCTCGATCTCGCGCACGCTGGAGAGGTATTCATCCAGCTTGCGCTGGTCATTGATGCCGATTCGGCCGCGGAGGTCCCGCGCGTCCTCCAACGCGAAATCCAGGATGCTCTTGCGGTATTCTTGCCGCTTGGCCTTGGTCGCCTGGTCCTCGCCGCCGCCGAACAGCCGGTCGAAGACCGACCGCGGGTTGATCTCCTTGGCCTGCGGTGTGGTGGCCGAGCGCCAGGAGATGTTGTGCGAGTAGGCGCAGCTATAGCCCGAGTCGCAGTTGCCGGCGTTGGCCCCGCGGTCGATGCCCAGCTCCAGCGAGGGGAGCGTGGTCCGCTGGCCGATCTTCTGGGCCGCGAGCTGATCGATCGAGACGCCGATATTGATATCCGCCCCGTGCGTCTTGCGGGCCTGGCAGCCGGTCAGGAACGTGGACGCGCTGCGGGCATGATCGCCGGGCCCGTCGCCATTGGCCCGCGCTTTGTCGTGTGCCAGGCCGGAGAACACCGTCAGGCTTTTCTTCACCGGCGCGAGCGGCTCGAGCGTCTTGGGCAGACTGAAGTTCGCGCCGGTCTCCGCGGGCGTCCAGTCCGGCATGTGAACGCCGTTGGGGACGAAGACGAACGCCATCCGCGTGGGGGCCTTGGCAGCTTCGCCCGCGGCGCGGGCCGTTCGGGGCAACATCCCTTCGAGCATCGGCAAGGCCACGGCGGTGCCGATGCCGTGAAGGACCGTGCGGCGCGAAATCTTGATGTTCATCATCGTTAGTCTCCCATGTCCTTGTTCCCACGCTCTGCGTGGGAACACAAGCGTTGCCGCTCTGCGGCGAGTCATCTGGACGGTCCGGTTCTGGTCTCGCCTGGTCTGTGTCTCGTACGTCTTCGGCCCTTGACTACTCCACCCGCTTTCGCCGCAGAGCGGCCACGCTCCCGTTCCCACGCAGAGCGTGGGAACGAGGGCTCACTTTCCGCGCCGCTTCTGGAACGGCTCGCTCTTCACCACCGCCAGCACCAGGCTCTGGAACCTGTCGCCGCCGGCCTTCAACTCCTTGCAAATGTCGTCCACCGCGCAGCGGTCGTAGTATTCCAGCCCTCTGCCCAAACCGTAGGTTAGCAACTTCTCCGCCAGACAGCGACGGAATTTGGCGTCGTCGGCCAGCAGGATCTTCTTCAACTCGACCGGCCCGGCAAACTTGCGGCCGTCGGGCAACTCACCGGACGAATCGACGGCGAAGTTGCCGTCTTTCTCCCGCCATTGGCCGATGGCGTTGTAGTTCTCGAAGCCGAAGCCCAGCGGGTCCATCTGGTTGTGGCAGACGGCGCACATCGGCTTGTTGCGGTGCTGCTCGAACCGCTGCCGCAGCGTGCCGGTCAGCTCTTTCTTCTCGTCAAGTTGCTCGACGTTGGCCGGCGGGGGCGGCGGCTCGGTGGCCAGGATTTGCTCCAGGATCCACTTGCCCCGCTTGACTGGCGAGGTGCGCGTGGGGCTGCTGGTCACGGTCAGCACGCTGGCCTGCGTCAGCACCCCGCCGCGGCGGCGATCGGTCAAGCTCACGCGGCGGAATTCCTCGCCGTTCACGCCATCGATGCCGTAGTGTTTCGCCAGCCGCTCGTTGAGGAACGTGTAATCGGCGTCGATCAGCTCGAAAATATTGCGGTCTTCCCGCACCACGCCGCCGAAGAACATCTCGGTCTCCCGCCGCATGTCGTCGCGCAGCCGGGCGTTCCAGGCCGGGAACCGCTTGGGATCGGGCGAGATCGTGTACAAGTTCCGCAGTTGCAGCCACTGGCCGACGAAGTTCTCGACCAGGGCCGCCGACTTGGGATCGCGCAGCATGCGGCGGACCTGAGTCTCGAGGTTTCGCCGCAGCGTGCTCCCCTCGGCCTGGCGAAACAGCTCTTCGTCCGGCATGCTGCTCCAGAGGAAATAGCTCAGCCGCGTGGCCAGCTCGTGCTCGTTGAGCGTGCGCACGGCAAAGTTGCCGTCACGCTCCGCGTGACGACCATCACGCGGAGCGTGATGGCTACCATCCGGGTCCAGCTCGATGCGATAGAGGAAGTGCGGCGACATCAGCACCGCCTGCACGGCCAAGCCAATCGATCGCTCGAACGTCTCGCCGTTCTTCTGTCCCAGCCGCACGAAGCCGACCAGCCGCTCGATTTCGGCCTCGGTCGCCGGCCGCCGATACGCCCGGCCGACGAACCGCGTCAGCACCTCCTTGGCCGCGGCGTCCCAGTTGCGGTCGCGGCTGGGCGTCGCCGTGATGAGCCGCGTGTGCGAGTCGGGCAGCTTGGGCTTCACGCCCAGCGGCCCGACCACCTCCAGGAAGCCGACGTACAGATTGCGGTCCCGCCGGCGCGGATTCGTCGCCTTGGGATCGTAGAAATCGTTGATGAACGCCACGGCGAAGCGATGCTTGCCGGCGGCGGCCTGCACCTTGTGCTCGAAAGGCTGCGGATCGCCGCGGCGGTTCTTCACGTCGCTGACGCCGACTTTCTTGCCATCGAGGCGAAACTCCGCCCGCGCCGGCTCATCCCCCGCCTGATCGCCCGAGGCGCTGGCCCGCAGCACGTACTCGCCGGCGGCGGGGAACGTGTGCTCGACCCACACCTCGCCTTGGGAGCTGAGACCGCGCAGGTCGTTGTCTGGTCCGCTGCCCCCGTGAGTTTGAGCGACCGCGTACCGCGTGGGGCCCGGCTTGGCGCTGGGGTCGGCGATGGCCTTGCCGACGATCGCCTCGGCCGCGTCGAGGTACTTCTCCATCAAGATCGGCGGCAGCGAGAGCACGTCGCCGATGTTGTCGAAGCCGTAGCCGACGTCATCGGCCGGGAAGTCCTTCGTTCCCTCGAAGTCCACGTCCAACAGGTCGCGGATCGTGTTGCGGTACTCAATGCGATTGAGGCGGCGGATCGTCACCCGCCCCGGATCGCGGGCCAGGCCGCAGTCGACAAAGTTGAGCTTCCAATCGAGCCAGGCGACGATGCGCTCCACCTCGGCCTTGGGGGGCGGCTCGACGTCCTTGGGGGGCGGCATCAGACCGGCCCGAACCATCTTGAGAATCTTGGCGAAGGCCTGGCGGTTGCCCGTCACGGCCGCCTCGTCCTTGTATTTGTCCAGCAAGAGCCCCGCCTTGGCCTGGCCGCCGGTGTGGCAGTCGTAGCAGTGGTTTTGGAAGAAGGGGAGCACCTCGCGGGCGAAATCGAGCTTGGGCGCGGGCGGATCTTCCGATTGGGGCGCGGGTTTCGACGGGCCATCCGCAGGCGGGGCAGCGACCACCAGCGTGCCGTACACGCCGAGGAAGAGCAGCATCAGCAGAGCGATGACCCCCAACCCCACGGCGCCGTCCCCTAGCGTCGCGCGGAGTCCGTCGCCGCCCTGCGCTGCTTTCTCGACCGACCGTCTCAGCCGCGCGATCAGCGCGCGGGAGGCCGTCGCGGGAGCTTTACTGGTCGTGTTGTGGTGCTCGCTGCGCATCGGCAGTGTTGGCGGGGCCGCCTCGGCGACTCTTGGGGGAGGACATTGCCGGTAGGGGCGGCGGGGTTACGCCCTGCCGCGTGGCATCAGCGCCCGAGCGTAGGCCATGCTCGGATGCGCGAGCGCTAGTCTACCCAATGAACCGAACGTATGCCCCCGCGACATCCGTAAAAAGACAGGATGTCTGGGCCGAATCGGCCGCTCTCACGACCACTGGACAAGCAGAGGCGAGCACGGAGCGCTGGGTTTCCTCCCGCCCGACTCTCTTGGACTCTCCCAGTCGGGCGCCCGACTCGGAGAGTCAGGCTACGGCATCACGGCGCGCCGACCGCGCCGGCGGCCTCGATCAGCACGTCGTTCTTGTAGGTCTGCTGAACCTCCTGGCCTTTGACCCAGGTCTTCCAGGTGCCGACTTTCTTGCCGCCGGCGTAGTCCCCTTCGGCCGATTTGGTGCCGTCTTCGTTCCAGATCTCCCAAGGCCCGGTTTGCTTACCCTCCGCGTACTCGCCGCGCTGGCTCAGCTTGCCGTTGCGGTGCCAAATCGACCAGGACCCGTGCGGCGCGCCCTCGACGAACGTGCCGGCCGTCATCGGCGTGCCGTCTTCCCAATACGACTTCCATTCCCCTTCTTGGAGGCCGCCCTCGTAGGGGCCCTCGCGGCTCTTCTGGCCGTTATCGTACCAGTAGGTCCACGGCCCGTGTTCCTGGTCGTCGCGGAACGCGCCCTGCTCCCGCTCCTTGCCGTTGGGATACCAAACGGTCCACGGCCCCTGGTGTTGGTTGGCGACGTATTGGCCGCGCTCGAGCAGGGCACCGCTTTCGTAATACTCGGCGGCGGGACCGTGCAGCTTGCCGGCCACATAAGTCGCTTCCCTGCGCAGCCGCGCCTTATCCGTTGTCGTGCTGAAGGTGTTCGGCTGGTAATACGTCTTCCAAACCCCCGTGCGGACGCCGGCCGCGTTCTCCCCCTCCTCGGAAAGCTGCCCGTTGGGGAAGAACGTCTTCCAAACGCCGTGCGGCAGCCCGTCTCGCATCTCGCCTTGCAGGGCAACGGTCTGGCCATCGAGAAGAAACTCGGTGAGCGGTCCGTGCAGCACGCCACTGCGGTAGTGTTCCGTGCGGGCCGTTTTTCCGTTGCGATGCCAGGTGGTCCACTCGCCTGCTCGGAGCCCGTTTTCGAATGTGCCTTGGTGGAAGCGGAATCCCAGCGCGTCCCAGTAGGTCCATTCCCCGTCCGGCTGGCCGTCGCGGAATTCGCCTTTCTCCATTCTTGTTCGGCTCTGATACCAGCGCATGACCGGCCCGTGGCGTTTGCCCTGTTCGTAGGCGACTTCTTCGAACGGGCCACCGTCGGAGTAGAAGGAATCCCAGATGCCTTGTTGATGGCCTCGTTCAAAGCGTCCCTGGGCCTTCAGTTTCTCGTTGGGATAGAATACGCGCCAAGTGCCGTGCTTGAGGCTCGTGCCAGG
>JBGQHD010000376.1:0-5653 GCA_041497795.1 Planctomycetia bacterium | reverse complement strand
CGATTTACCTTACCATAGTGATTGGTAGGCGACTCAATTCGTTCATCCAGTAACAGCGTGGCGACGGGGACGCGCCAGTCCTATTCGCGGGCAGTGGAGGCGCGTGCGTCGGAATCGAGTTTCCGAAGCGGCTCAACTTTCTCGTTGAAGGCTTGGCGGATCGCCCGGCGCTGCGGAGAGTCGTCGGCCGGACGACCGCCGGTGCCTGAGTTGTATTGCATCACGATCAGGCCTAGGTGCGGGAGGTGCAGCGTTTGGTCGGGCGCGATGGCCCCGCCGACGTGCGGCGACGTGACGGAGTGAACGCGCACCGCTCCCTTCCCCTTCGCGCCCTGCAGCACGTAGTCGAATCCACCCAGGAAGTCCGCACCCTTGCTCTTGGCGGCGGTGCATTCGGCTCCCGGCAAGGCTTGCTTGATCGCCTGCTCCAGGGCGGCCAAGACTTCGGGCACCAGCTTGCGGGCTTGCTCTCGGGTCTTCGCGTCCCCCTGATACGACCAGACCTTGGCTCGCTTCGCCTCCAGAACGTAGAGGCGAGGAGCCAATTCCGCCTGCAGGGCCAACACTTGACGCACGTTTTCGGGTGTCACCTTCATCCAGACTTCGACAAAGGCGCCGCCTCCCTTGCCCGGCCGACCACCCTCGCCGGGGGTCAGCCTGAAATCCGTGGCATTGCCCTTGATGGTCAGCGAATCCCGTAACTCCAACGGCGCCATGTGCGGCCCGCCAAAGGAAACCTCAATGCACTCCTTGCCTTGCAGCCACTTTTCCAAGGTCTCCGGCGTGGGCGGAGTCTCCGCCGCGTCGCCCCGCGAGCCCTCTTTGTCCTTGCTCTGCTGTAGGCGTTTCTGCAGGTCGGCCTTCGCCGCCTCCGCGGCTGCCCGTGCTCGGGCGGCCTCCACCGCGGCCTGGGCCAGCTTCTTCGTTTCCACGCCCGGATCGGGGACGCCCGTCTCTTCCCCTCGCAACCGCTGGATGCCCCCGCACTTGCCGTCATGGAAGCCCACCAGCACGCGGTGCCCGTCGCCGGTAGGGATGGTGTAGACCGCTCGGCCATCGGACTTCAGGCCATCGGAGATCTGGATCGACAGTTTCTCCCTGGCGGCCAGCGCCTTGAACTGCTCTTCGGTCATGCCGAGCGACAGGCCGTGCAGCTTTGGATAAGGGGCCAGGAACTCGAGACCTTTGGGCGGGGTGCTCGATTCAGACGGGGTGGGTGTTTCTTGGGCCGCCAGCTTCCACGTCGTGGCTCCAAGAACAGAGATTCCGAGCACGGCGGCCGCCAGGAGGAGGTGGCAACGGGTCGTGAGCTGCTGAAATGTCCGCATGGCGATCATTCTTTCATGGAATGGGGAAGGCCGGGGGGGCACAGCCGGAAGTTCTTTCTCGTGGCTTCCACGCCTCGTTATACTCTTCTTTGCCGAATGCCGCTCTCTGCCGATTCTCGCGGTCGGGCTAACCTCTGGGATCCTCCATGAACGCCGAGCGACCGTCTGGTGAGCCACCTCGCGATCTCGAACTGGACCAGGTGGTCGAGGAGGTGGTGAGCGAGGCCCACCTGCAGGTCGAAACGCTCCGCCCGGAAGAACGGCAGTACCTCCACGACCACGCGCTGAAAAGGCCGATGGGCGTGCTGCACATTTGGGCGCTGGGCGTCGGCGTGGTCATTACCGGCGAGTACTTCGGCTGGAACCCGGGGCTGAAGGAGGCCGGGCCGATCGGCATGCTGATCGCCTCGCTGTTCGTGTGCGCGCTGTACATGCTGTGGGTGTTGGGTCTGTCTGAGCTATCGGTGGCCATGCCCTTCGCCGGTGGGCCGCTCGCCTATGGCCGCCGCGCCGTCGGCCCGTGGCTCGGTTTCGTCATGGGCTGGTCGATGTTCCTGGAGGCCCTCTTCGCCACGATCGGCACAGCCATCGCCACCGGCAGCTACATCTATTTCGTGCTCAGCCTCTTTGGCGTCGATGAATCGCGGCGGCTGCTGACGACCACCGCGGCCGGGCTGGCCACCGTGCTCGGCTTCGCGGTCGTGCAGTGCGTGGGCGCCAAACAGCAAGCCAAGATCATGGAGTACCTCACCTACGGGGCGATTCTGGCGCTCGTCTGGTTTTGGATCGCCTGCCTGCCAGCGGTGGAAATGGATCACATCTTCACCAAGCCGATCCTCACCAACGGCTGGACCGGCGTGCTCAAGGCGATCCCCTTTGCCATCTGGTGGCTGGTGATGATCGAGACGGTGGCCCTGGCGCCGGAAGAAGCCCACGATCCACAACGCACCATCCCCCGCGGATTGACGCTGGCGCAGCTCACGCTGATCGTGCTGGTCGTGCTGACCTGGTTCGTGGCCGCCGGCGCCGGCAAGGATCCGGACAAGACGGGCGCTTCGACCAACTCGTTCCCGTTGTCGTTCGTCTACGGCGAGGTCTGGCCGGGATCGGTGCACCTGATCGCCTTTTCGTTCGCGGCGATTTTCGGCATGGTCGTCAGCTACAATGGCATGATCTACGCCGTGAGCCGCCAGTCGTTCGCCCTGGGCCGGGCAGGCTACCTGCCGCGAATCTTGGGTGAGGTTCACCGCACCCGGCGAACGCCTACCGTGTCGATCCTGGTCTGGAGCCTGGTGGTTGGCGGGTTCGTGATCTGGGGATACTTCAACGAGTCCGCGATCCTGGTGGCCGTGCTGACTTGCAACCTCACCGCGCTCCTGTGGTACGTGCTGGCGATGGTTTGCCTGTACATACTCCGCGTGAAGGCCCCGGACATGCCGCGGCCCTACAAGTCGCCGTTTTACCCAGTCCTGCCGGCGCTGGTGATCGCGATGAGCCTGTTCGCGGCCGGCGTGTACAGCTTGTACTCGGATTACGTGGTGATTTGGCTGACACTGGCGATGTACGCGGTCGGCCTGGCTTATTACTTCGGCTTCGCCCGCACGCGGCTGGAATCCGCCGCACCGGAAGAACTCGCGGCGCGGACGGCCGAGCCGGGGAAGTGAACCGCGGGCGGTTGCGCTGCGGCCGGCAGAAAGGCGAACCGGGCGCCTACACCTTCGCCAGCTCGCGCATCCGCGGTTCCAGATAGTCCACGGTGCTGGCCATGCTGGCCAACTGGGGATAGTCCTCCTCGGGAATCTGCACGCGGTACTTCTTCCGCAGACTCATGACGATGTCGAGGAAGTCCATGCTGTCCAGTTCGAACTGGTCGCGGAACGAGACGTCCTCTTTCAGGTTGCTCAGATCCTCGTCGGGGGTGATCTCCTCGAGAATCTCCCGTACCGCTTCCTTGATGTCGTCTCGCGTCATTCCCCCCTCCGGTAGGTGCCGCCTGCCGGGCGGCACCAGTTTCGCCAAGAGACCGATTTCAACAGCAACCGACTGTGGCGGCGTGGCTGGTCCCGCCCGGCAGGCGGGACCTACAGCCTCTTGATAATCACTACCGAGTTGATCCCCAGCATCCCGAAGGAATTGTTGAGCACATAGCTCACGCCCGCCGTTTCTTGCGGCTGGTTGACGACCAGGCCCGGCAGGTCGCACTCCGGGTCCAGCTCGTCCACGTTGATCGTCGCGTGGCAAACGCCGTCATCGAACGCCGGCAGGTTGCCGGCCAGTTCCAGCGTCCCGGCGGCCCCCATGGCGTGGCCGATGAAGCTCTTCGTGTTGTTGAATCGCGTGTGCGGCTGGTCGCCGAACACTTCCCGCAGGGCCACGCATTCCTGGCTGTCGCCGGAGGCCGTGCCCGTGGCGTGTGTGCTGACGATGTCGATCTGCTCCGGCGCGAGCCCGCCGCGGCGCAGGGCCAGCCGCACGCACTGGGCCTGACGCTCGGCGTTGGGCAACACGAAATCGGTGGCGTCGGTGTTCATGGCGTAGCCGGCCAGCTCGCCGTACACCTTGGCGCCGCGGCGGCGGGCGTCGCTCAGCCGCTCCAGGGTGTACATGCAGCCCCCTTCGGCCACGACGATGCCGTTGCGGGCCACGTCGAACGGCCGCGAGGCCTTCGCCGGATCGTCGTGCGCGGCCAGCGCCCCTTGGCTCTTGAAGCTGGCGAAGATGCCGAACGTGTGGATCGCCTCCGACACGCCGCCGGCCAGGGCCAGGTCGCATTCGCCCAGCCGCAGCATCTGTGCCCCCTGGATCAGGCCGGCGTTGCCCGCCGCGCAGGCCGCCCCGATCGTATAGTGCGGGCCGGTGACGCCCAGGTTCAGCGCGATCTCGCCGGCCGGGTTGTTGGCCACCGTGCGCGGGTTGTGGTGGTGCGACCAGAACGAGGTGTCGTAGTCGTAGCCCTTCAACTCGTAAATCTCGTTCTCGGTCTCGACGTTGCCGTGCTCGGTGACGCCGACGTAGACGCCGACCGTGTCCTTATCGACGTTCGCCCAGTCCAGCCCGGCGTCGGCGACCGCCTCGCGCGTCGAGTAGATGCCGACACTGCCGGCCCGCGTGCCGCGGCGGCGCTCTTTGCGGCCTTGGTGGCGAAACTCGTCGAAGTCGCAGACGCCGGCCAGCGTTTCGCCGACGTAGCGAATCTCGTATTTCCGCACGCCGCTGCGGCCGGCCAACAGGGCCTCGCGAAAGGCGCGCAAGTCGTTGGCCCCCGGGGCGGTTAGGCCGATTCCGGTAATGACAATCCGCTGGGCGTCCGGCAGGGGAGCGATCATCGCAGCGCAAGTTCTCGAAGCGAACCACCGAACCTACCGCCCCCGGCCCGCTTTGGCAAGCGACGCATTGCAGCAACGGATTGCAACACGAGCGGCGCTGCGCACCGGGTCGGCCGGGTGCAACGGAAGTCGCGGCGTGGGCTATTCACGCTGCGGCGGCGTACCGGGTTAGCCGGGACACCAGCACCCAGCTTGCCGCCGTGGCGGCCGCGCCCAAGGCCACCAGGAGGTTGAAGGCGCCTCTTGGTCCCCAGTCGGGCAGGCATTCGTCGTAGAGTGCTCCGCCCGCCATCGTGGCCAGGCTGAGGCTCAAGTTGCACACCGACATCAAGAGAGCGAACGTCGTCCCGGCCGCCGCCGGAGGGCAGACCCGAGCGGCCAGATCGAGCTGGATGAGGCTGCCAGTCATGTACGTGAAGCCCACGTAGAACGAGACGAGCAGTGCCGACCAAGGCCCTACCATCCCCCAATAGGCGACCGTAGCGATGATCCCGGTGACGATCGAGAGATGGATCAACCAGTTCATCGGCACCCGCCGACAATAGAAGCCATAGGCCAAGCTCCCCAGCACCGACCCTACGGCGATCACGGATTGGGTGACTCCGTAGAACTCTTCGGCCGTCAGGCCGAAGAAATCACTCCCCAGCTCGAGCCTCTTGGTCATGTGAAGCTGCAACACCACGTTGGAGAACGGGTTGAAATTCCACAGGAAGAGAAACACAGCCACCGTCAACACCATGGGGCTGAGCGCGCTGCGGCCCAGCGCGACGACGGCGTTGCGGAGCGTCTCGGCGGACGCTGGGGCGCGCTCTTCGCGCACGCAGAATATCGCCAAAAAGAGTGTCAAGGCGGTGAAGATCGCGCAGATCAAATAGCCGACGGGCTGCCAGTGCCGGGAGCTGAGGTAGCCGCCCAGGAACCCGGTGAGGATCGTCGCCGAATACATCGCGGTCCATTGCACCGATTGCAGGGTGCCGGTGATGCCTCGCGGCTGTCCCT
>JBGQHD010000375.1:0-5654 GCA_041497795.1 Planctomycetia bacterium | reverse complement strand
CGCGCCGGAAACGCCGCCGCCCGAGGGCTTCGTCGGCGCCTCGGGCAGGTATAAGTCCACCGTCGGCGTCTGGCTCATGCCGGACAACCGGCGCGACGGCACGCTCGAGGATTTTTTGCGGATGCTGATTGACGAAGGCGATGCGCTCATCGATTATGCGAACCGCACAGCCACGTACGCGAGGGAGAAGAAGGGGGCGCGGTTTCCGGCGGTCCAGCACGACAAAGCCGTGATCCATACCTGGCTGGCGTGGCAAAAGACGCCCGGATTGCCGTACGGCTCGGCCGTCGCGGCGCACTTCTTTCGTCACGACTCGCCGGCGGCCTTGGCGTTCGTGGCCTGGTTCAAGCGGCTTTTTGCCATCGAGACGGCGGTTCCCCACGCGGATCGCCCATGATTCTCGTGGGGCAGACAGACATTCCTGTCGGCTTGGCAGGCAAGAATGCCTGCCCCACGCATCTCGCGCAGCGCGGGTCCGCGAAAGCGGAGTGAATCGGCTACTTGGCGGCCGCGGCCACGCCAAACAGTGCGAACGACGCAATCACCAGCGAGTGCCGGATGACGCCGGAGCGGATCATCGCGGGGATCTCCGCCAGCGGACGCGGCTCGACGATGATCCGCTCGAAGGGGTCGGGCTGCGGCTCGCCCACGTGCCGCGCGTTCTCCACCAGGTAGGTGAACAGGCGGTTGTTCTGCATCGCCGGATTTGGCCACATGAAGCCCAGCAGCCGGGCCGAGTCGCCCGCGTAGCCGGTCTCTTCCCGCAGCTCGCGGAGCGCGGCTTCCTCGGGCGCCTCGCCCGTCTCCATCAGGCCGCCGGGCACTTCCCAGGTCACGTCGCGGATGCCGTGGCGGAACTGGCGGATGAGCACCACCTGCCGGTCGGGCGTGACGGCCACGACGTTGATCCAATCGTTGGCGTCCAGCACCACGAAGTCGTGCTCACGCCCCTGCGGCTCGAGTCGATAGCGATGCCACTGGATGCGGAAGATGTCGTAATCGACCGGCGGACTGCTTCCGAGGAGCTTCCAATCCTCTGCTGGCATAGAGTCATTCCCTGGCGAAAAGGCAAATACCCGAATTGCCCAGCTTGACGCGAAGCGGTAGCTGCCGCAAGGCGAGAAGGCCGAGTAGTAATCGGGGTGGGACCAGGCCGCGGCGGCGGCCGGCCCACCGACGCCAGGTTGTCGGGCCGCGCTCGAAATCGGCCGCTGGTGCGCGAAATCGTTCCGTTTATGTCGCGCGCGGCGACTACCCGGGGCGAAGAACCAGCCAGCCCAGCGAGAACATGTCTCGCAACGTGACACCGGGAGCGCTAGATTGCACTCCGTTGACAGATGCCGCGCATCTAAAACCAGTCGCCGAACATCGAACATCCAACATCGAACATCGAACGCAGGTGGGCGGTGACCGCTCCTTCGTTCGATGTTGGAGGTTCGATGTTGGATGTACGATGTTCAACGACATTCGGTGGGCCGGCGCTCGCTGCGCGAGCTGGTCCCACCCGGCGCCCCTGGTCCCACCTTACGTCCCCAACTGGCCGACGTAGAGCTGCAGCACCTGGCTCTGCACCTTGATGGCGCGGATCAGCACCCAGATTTGCTCGGCGGAGAAATCGCGCGGATCGCAGTTGGCGATCACCTCCAGCTCCTCCGTCATGGCCGCGTGCTGGTCGGTGGCCGCCTGGAGGCGAATGCCCATCTCGCGCCAGGCCTGGCAGAGCGACTGCTCGCTGGTCAGCGCGCCAATGTCCCCCACGAAGTTGGTCAGCAGCAGACACAGCCGGGCGACGTCGCGCGGCGAGGCGTCCGTCTGCAAGCTCTGGATTCGGCCGGCGAGTTCTTGGCACGTCATAGACAGATCGTCTCCAGGCTCGGGCGGTCGATCGGAAGAAAACGCCAAATCGCTGCCAGCGGAAACTCAGAACCCTTGAGGCCCGGCGGGGCCCGTCCATGCGTGCTCAACCGTCTCTCAGACAAGGCCGCGAACGCGGAGGACGGTACGGCGTGCCAAACTCGCGGCACACCGGCCGCCGAACATGGCGGCGACATTAGAACCATAGCTCATTCCGGCCGGCCGGGTTGGCCCGCTGAGCGGATTTTGCGCCCTTGACGGCGGCGACGAATCAGCCGCTCGCGCGGGTCGCCGCGGGCGGTCGCCGCCGGACTTCCGCCAGGGCGAAATCCCCGACGCGCTGAATGGCCATCGCCATTTGCCGGCGATCGACTTCGTGCACGTCGATGGCGGTGCCCAGTCGCGGCACCATCGTCAACGTCAGCCGGCCGCCCAGATGCTGGCGGAACTCTTCCAGGCCCTCGAAGAGCGGCTCGCCGGCCTGCACGGCCGGATGCGAAAGTGAGAACCCCAGATCGGCCAGGCAGCCGAGCACGCGCTGGGCGTCCTCGTCGGGCAGGCCGTACACGAGCGATGAATACACCGTGTCCACCGCCACGCCGATCGCCACGGCCTCGCCGTGCCGCAGCTCGAAATTGGTCAGCGCTTCAAGCTTGTGGGCCGACCAGTGGCCGAAGTCCAGCGGCCGGGCCTCGTTCATCTCGAACGGATCGCCGCCGCGCGTGATGTGCCGCAGGTGCAACTCGGCCGAGGCGCGGATGGCCGGCAACGCCGCCGAAAGATCGCGGCGCGCGATCCGCGCCGCGTTCTCACAGAGCCAGTTGAACTGCGAGGCGTCCTGAAGCATCGACACCTTGACCGCCTCGGCGAAACCGCAGCGGAAGTCGCGGTCGGAGAGCGTGGCGAGCAGCCCGGCATCGTTGATCACGGCCCAGGGCACCGCGAACGCGCCTAGCCAGTTCTTCTTCTGAAACAGGTTCACGCCGTTCTTCACGCCCACGCCCGAGTCGGCCTGGCCGAGCGTGGTGGTCGGCAGCCGCACGAGCCGCAGGCCGCGATGGGCGATGGCCGCGGCAAAGCCCACGGCGTCGAGCACGGCCCCGCCGCCGATCACGACGACATAGCTGCGGCGGTCGAGATTCGCCGCATTGAAACACTTCAGCATCCGCTCCAGGATGTGGATATCGTTCTTGATTGCCTCGCCGCCGGTCACGATCTGCACGTTGCCGACGTTCAGCAGCCGCCGCGGGTGCGCCGCCGTGAAGGCCCGCAGCCGCTGCGGCAACTGAGGCTGCGCCGCAGCCACCTGCTGATCGACCCAGAACTGCACCCGCGCCGGCTTATCGCCGGAGGGCTCGAGCACGTCCAGCAGCACCTGTTGCTGGTTGCCCAGCACGTCCTCGGTGAAGCGCAGGCGGTGGACGAAGGGAATCGCGAACGATTCGCTGGGGCCAAACTCGCTCATGACGGGATCCAGGGGGGCGCTTGATACAGAATTCGCAGTAGGGCGGGAACGGGCGGATCGGGGGGCACGACGATTCGTATGCCATGCCACGAGGAAGGCCGGTAACTTCTAGGACAATGTACTTGGCACGGGTCTGCTTCGCAATTGCCGGCCGGCACGTGGACGAGTCTCTCCGAGACTCGCACCTGCGTCTCGGAGAGACGCAGCCACGTGACGCGACTAACGCAACAACTGCAACAGCACCACGACGAGCGGCGCAGCGCCGATCACCAGCCCGACGACCGTGATGCCGCGCGGCGGCCGCACTCGCCGGCTTTTGAACACGCCGGCAGCGAGGATCAACGAGGTGGCCCCCATCACCAGCGCGGCAAAAAAGAAGTACCTGCCCGCCAGCTCCATGCCCGGCCCCACTGTGCGTAAGGCCAGGGCCGTGGCGCTTCCCACTTCGCACAATCCGGCCGTCATTACCGCCAACAGCCAGCCGACGGTCAGCGCCTCGGCGGCGCGGGATTCGCTCGGCGGCCCGGGGCGGGCAGGCTGTTTCCGGCGTTTTTTCGCCATCGGCGGCGGCATCTCTTGTCTTGGGCCTAACGTGCAGTATAGGACGTAACCAGCCGGCAAGTACAAGGTAGACGCCGCGAAAGACGACGCCATTGGCCAGCCGACGGAATGCCATGATGAAGCCCCGCCAGCCACGTGCTCGATTTCGAGGTCTCGTGCTGCGGTGGTCCGCCGCCGCGCTGGTTCTCACCGGCCTGGCGGCCGCCGACGATTGGCCGCATTGGCGCGGGCCGGCGCGGAACGACACGGTCAAGGAGTCGTCTCACTTTAGCGGCGGCGATTGGCTGCCGCGCGAGCCGGCCTGGGCCCGCAACGTCGGCGTCGGCTGCGCTTCGCCGATCGTCGTGGGCGGCAAGCTCTACGTGATGGGCCGCAACGCCACGGATCGCGGCGGCCAGCGCGACAACGTCTACTGCGTTGACGCCGCCACCGGCAAGGACCTGTGGAAGGCTTCCTACGATTGTCCCCTCTACGGCCGGCACAGCGACGGCGACAAAGGCATCTACGCCGGCCCCTGTTCCACGCCGGAGTTCGACGAGCCTACCGGCTACCTCTACACGCTGAGCATCGACGGCGATCTCAACTGCTGGGACACGAGGGCCGAGGGCCGCAAGGTGTGGGGCTTCAATCTCTACGAGCGTTACGCCGTGCCGATGCGTCCCCGTGTGGGCCGCAGCGGACATCGGGACTACGGCTACACCAGCTCTCCGCTGGTGCACGGCGACATGCTGATCGTCGAGGTCGGCGCCACCGACGCCGGCCGTTCGGGCGGCAACCTCATCGGCTTCGACAAGCGGACCGGCAAACAACTTTGGTCCTCGGAGGCCAAAGATCCGGCCGGGCACAACGGTGGGCCGGTGCCCATCACCGTCGAGGGAGTGCCCTGCGTGGCCGTGCTGAACCACGCCGGGTTGCTGGTCGCGCGGCTCGACGCCGGCCGCGAAGGCCGCACGGTCGCGCGGCATCCCTGGGTCACCAGCTTCGCCAACAATATCGCCAGCCCCACGGTGCACGCAGACAGCGTGCTCATCACCTCCGGCTACAATCAGCAGAAAACCTGCCGGCTCAAGATCACGCTGGCCGGCGCGACGAAGGTCTGGGAAAGCGAACTCTATTCGAAGGTCTGTTCGCCGGTGGTCTACAACGGGCACGTCTATTGGGTCTGGCAAAGCCTGTACTGCCTCGACTGGGAGACCGGCAAGCTCCGCTGGCAGCAGCGCGGCGCGTTCTCCGATCCCGGCGCGTGCCTCGTGACCGGCGACGGGAGACTGATCGTCTGGGCCGGCACGGGCCGGCTACTGCTGGCCGAAACGACCGACCGCGCCCCGCGCGAGCCGAAGATACTCGCCCAGCGCGACGGCCTCTTCCGCCACGATGCCTGGCCGCACGTCGTCCTGGCCGACGGCCGGCTGTTCTGCAAGGACAAGCAGGGGAACGTGAAGTGTTTCAAGCTGCACGGCGATGATCGGTGACATTGCCCGCAAGTCGCGCCGATCGTGAGATTTAGTGGTTGTTCGGCGCTGCCGCCGGCGATTTGCCAGTCCCGTGAAGGTTCATCGCCGCGCAGTGCAGCGACCCCAGTCCGCGCAGGAGCGTCGTGGCATCGATGCTCTGCACCTTCCAGGTGGGCAGCAAGCGGCGATAGGTCGCGAGAACCTGTTGTTCAATCGCCGGATCAACCCCCGGGTAGCTGGGCACGAGCAACAGCCCGTTGGCGTAAATGACGTTCGTGTAGGTCGCCCATTGGCTGCGTTCCGGCGGCGGCGGCAGCGGG
>JBGQHD010000374.1:0-5685 GCA_041497795.1 Planctomycetia bacterium | reverse complement strand
TCGGAGCTGGTCGATCGGCGCGGCGTGATCTTCGTCTCCAGTGCCGGCAACGCCGGGCCGGCCCTCTCGACGGTCGGGGCGCCGGGCGGCACGGCTTCGGCCCTGATCGGCGTGGGCGCGTACATCTCGCCCGCCATGATGCAGGCCCAGTACGCGATCCGCCGCAAGCTGCCCGACATGCCGTATACGTGGACCTCTCGCGGGCCGACGTACGACGGCGACTTCGGCGTCGATCTCTTCGCCCCGGGCGGCGCGATCTCGACCGTGCCGACCTGGATGTTGCAACGGCAGATGCTGATGAACGGCACCTCGATGGCCTCGCCGAATTGCTGCGGCGGCATCGCCCTGATGCTCTCGGCCCTGAAGAGCAAAAAGGTGCCCTACTCGCCCTACAGCGTGCGGCGGGCCTTGGAGAACACCGCCCAGCCCGTCGGCGGCGGCGACCCCTTGAGCCAGGGGGCCGGGCTGATCCAGATCGACCGAGCCTGCGAGTATCTCGTCAAGAACGCCGCCGCTGCCGGCGAGCGACTCCGCTTCGACATCGACATCACCGACCGCGACCACGCCCGCGGCATCTACCTCCGCGAGCCGCACGAGACCTGCCGACCGCTCACGGCCACGGTCCGCGTGAAGCCCGCGTTCCGCCAGGAGACGCCCGCCCAGACGAAGCTCGACTTCGAGATGCGTGTCGCCCTCCAGTGTTCACAGCCGTGGGTCGAGGCGGGCCAGTACCTTGTGCTCACGCAAGAGGGCAAGACGTTCGAGATGCGCGTCGATCCCCGCAAGCTGGCGCCCGGCGCGCACGTGGCCGAGGTCCGCGGCTACGACGTGGCCGCCCCGCAGCGCGGGCCGATCTTCCGCGTGCCGATCACCGTGACGATGCCCGAGACGCCCGCTGGCGACACCTGCAAGCTGCCCGGCAAGGCCGAGCTGCGGCACGGCGACATCCATCGCCGGTTCGTGGCGGTGCCGGACGGGGCCACGCGGATGGACCTGCGGCTGCGCCTGGCCGGCGACGACCCGCGGAAGTTCATGCTGCACGTCTTGCAATGCCGCGCGGACGTTGCCTTCCGCCACACGGAGCAGCGTGTAATGCTCACCGTCCAGCCGGCCGTTGAGCTGGCCCGCAGCTTCGCCGTCTCGCCGGGGGCGACGCTGGAGTTCTGCCTGGCCCCATACTGGAGCACCGTCGAGGAGCAGACGTCGGTCGAGTACGAGCTGTCGTTCCACGGCCTGGTGCCCGATTGCCGCGAGGTGACGCTGACTGCGGACGAACCGGCCGCGCGGGTGGAGGTCGCTTCGCCCCTGCGGCGCGAGACGCTATCGCCGACCGCCAAGCTCGATACGCATCGCACGCTGATCGCGCCGAGCGAGGCGAGGATTCGCCCACTGGGCCCGCGCGACCGGCTGCCCGAGGGGCGGCAGGAGTTCGAGCTGACGCTCGCCTACTCGTTCGACCAGCCGCAGGACGGCACGGTCACGCCGCGATTTCCGCTCAACGATCAATTGCTGTACGACTCCGACCTGGGCACGCACCTTTGGCTGCTCTTCGACGAGGGCAAGCGCCGCGTGGCCACGGGCGACGTGTTCCCCAAACCGGTCAAGCTCGCCAAGGGGCCGCACGTGCTGCGGCTGCAACTGCGGCACACCGACGCGGCGCGGCTCGAAACGCTCAAGAGCACGCCGCTGGTGCTCGACCGGCCACTAGGCTCGCCGATCGCCCTGCGAGCTTTCGCCACCCGCACGGCGGCCGTGGCGGGCGCGCCCACGCTGGATCAGCAGGCCATCGAGGTCGGTCAGCGTCTGCCCCTATACGTGAAACCGCCGGCGGCTGGGCAAATCCCGGCCGCCGCCGCGCCCGGCGACCTGCTGCTGGGGACGATCGACTACACGCGGGCCGACGCGCAGCAACCTGGCTCCGGAGAGCGGCCGGGCGGTTTTCCGCTGCGGTTTGTCGTGCCGCCGCGCGCGACCAGCACCCCGGCTGCTCCGCAGCAGCCGGAGTGCTTGCCCGCAGCCCCGAAGGACCTCTGGGAATTCAAGCTCGCTCAGCTCCAAGCCTTGCCCGATCCGACCGGCAAGGAGTTCGACGCGCTGTGCGGCGAGCTGCTCAAAGACCAGCGCGATCCCACGCCGGCGCTCGTCGCGCGGCTGCACCGGCTCGATACGGAGGCCGAGCGCGAGACTCGGCTCGACCGCATTGTGGCCGCCGCCGACGCCCTGATCGCCCGCATCGACACGCCCAAGCTCGCCGCCGCCCTGGGCGTGAAGCCCGACCCCGAAGACCCCAAGGCCACCGCCGAGCATGACAAGATGACCCGCGAGCGCGACACGCTGGTCGATGCCTTGTATCGCAAGGGCCGGGCGCTGGGCTACATGGAGCTGCCCGAGGTGCTGACCAAGCGGCCCCTCAAAGACAAGGCCGCCCACGGCAAGGCCTTCGAGGCCAACTTCGCCGAGCTGCGCCGCTGGGTCGATACGACCGAGCCGAGCTATTACCTCCTGCACGTGCGGCGCGAGCGCCGGCTGGGCCGCCCCGGCCGGGCCTTGGAAGCTCTCAACAAGCACCTGCCCACGCAGCCGCACAACGCGGAACAGGCCGCCAAGCGCATCGAGCTGTACGACGACCTAGGCTGGAAACACTGGGCCGCCTACGAGAAGCAGTGGCAGATCATCCGCTTCCCGGCCGACTATGAGAAGTTTTAAGCCGCCCAGAAGCCCGTCGCGAAGGTCTGAGCCGTCTGTCAGCGGGACGCGGCCTTTCTCTTGACGTCCTTCCCGTCGCTAGCTTGCCGCATCTCGCGCTGGTGAACGCGGAGGACATGCCCGGGCCTGGTCCGGAACTCCGTCGGCCGCTCCTCTCCGGCGTCGGCGGCGCAGAAGATCAAGCGGTCCCCCTCCAGCGCGTAGATGGCCGGAAAGGTCTTCCCTGCGTCTGCGCCGAAGGTATCGGTCCAGTCGATGGTCTTGGGGTCGCGGGTCGGGTCGAGTTGGTAGGCGCCCTTAATGAGAATGCTGCCGTCGGCCAGCGTCACGACGAAGGTGTCGCCCATGAAAGTCGTCCGCGGCTGCCAGCCCTGCTCGTCGAGCGGTTCCGACACGCCGTCCCTCTCGTAGGCAATCTGCCTCCAGGTGCCCTGGAGCTTCTTCATCTCCTCCTTGATGGGATCTGGAACAGACTTCGCGTCGGTGTTCGTCATCGTGCCTTCCCTCGCGGAGCACGCGCGCGACTATTCATGCCGCATCAAGAGCGCCGCCTCACGATTCCTTTTGTCGGGCGAGATGGCGGCTGCCCTCTGCCACAGCGCTTGTTGGTCGGCTTCAACTGTTTACCCGCAGTCAAGTTGGCCCCCGCCGAGCTTGCTCGGTGGAGCCGATGACTCTGCACTACACCCCGGACGATGTCGTCATTCTCGCCCTCACTGAGCTTGCTCAGTGGAGCGCATGCTTGGCGCACCAAGCGCAAGCCATTCAATCATCGGCTCCACCGAGCGAGCTCGGTGGGGGCCAGGGATTCCCCGTTATCGCAAGTAGTGCAGAATCCGCGCAGCCGATGCTGGTGACAAGGGCGACTGCCGCAACCCAGCGAATGCCCATGAACTTACCTCCATCGAACGCGGCAATGTGCCTGCCGAATCGCGCGGGATCAGCGCCCCGGCCCTCGACGTGCCAGCGTCAGTCTACACGCCGCGGTGACATGGCGTGAACCGTGTTTCCCGCAACCGCATCTCGCGCGTGCCGCGTGTGTCGAGCCGCCGGCAACTCGGCCTCCTGGCCGTAAGCCTCGCTACGACAACGATCTCCGGCTTTCCGACGCTGTGCGCGCGGGCTCCAAAAAGTGACATATACGGAACATTCGCGACGCAAAACGGCGGACCGCCGGACACAACAGACTGGCCCTGGCCATCGCGAAGGAGCAGATCGGCAGCAATCCAGCCGGGTGGCTGTGGCTGAAAGCCACAGCCGGCTACTCCTGATGGGCACAGCGCCCCAGGCGGCAACTGCAGGTGATCGATGTTGGGGAACAACTCGATCATGTTTCCTTCCGGGTCGTCCACCACCGGGATGAGGAAGCCCGTTGCCCGCGGCTCAAGGCGATGGGGGATGCCGCGCTGCTTGAGTTCCGCCACGATTGTCTCCGAATTCGCGGCCACCTTCATCGCCACGTGCCCGTAGGACATAGGGCACCTTGCGGAAGACCGTCGCCTTAGGGACGAGCGAAGAATAACTTCAGCATTCGTTGCCCCCCTCACCACCGGCCTCGTGCCGGTGGATAAATGACTGGTAGCTATGGCCAACGGTTGGACGATTCGCCTCCACCGACCCCGCGTCGGTGGTGCGCACGACTGGCTGCTAGGTGCCGCGATCGATCCAGCTCTAAGTCGTCCTTCCACCGGCACAAGGCCGGCGGAGAGGGATAAGCTCGCGGGCGTCGCTGTAGCTCGCAGTCAATAAACCCCCGGCACAGGGCCGGGGGGGCTATATGGCTTTGTTTGTTGTCCGTTTCTTACCATCCCAGACGACATCCCACGGCCAGAACTCCAGCAGCCCGTCGAACACGGCCTCCGGGTGGTTGAACTTGACGATGACGATCCCCAGCCCCGTCATCACCGGATGGATGAAAAACTGCCCGTCGAAGAGCTCCGCATACCACGATGCCAGGGCCAGCGGGTCTCGGCTGCGGAACGCGAAGTGCAAGAGTTCGGAGGTACGCATGGGCGACGGGTGTGCACTAAGTTGCCTCCGTAGACCAATCGACCACGTCCAGCCCGGGGATCGCCGCAAAATCAGCGTCTTTCGTGACGATCGTCGAGTTCCCCAAGCTCAAAGCAATTGCCGCCAACTGCATATCAATCTGCTGCATCGGTCGGCCCCGGCGGCGAAGGTCGGCGAACACTTCGCCGAACCTCTCTGCTGCTGCCACGTCGAACGGCCAGATCGTAAGCTCCGAAAGCTGGCGTTTCAGCAGCTTGATATTCAGCTCACGACTTGCACTGAGCTGGACCCCCGCCCACAGCTCGCCCAGGACCCGCATGCCAATCCCAATGCGGTCGCCTTGAGCCACCGCCGCGCGAGATGCCGCATAGACGCCGTGTCGGCGGTTGATGTAGTCGCTGGCGATGCCGGTGTCGAGGATGTACCGTCTCATTCGAAGCGCTTCTCCGCTTCGCGCCAGCTCTCGCGCGTCAATTCCTTCTGTCTTTCCTTCTCGGCGTGGCGAGCCGCCTCCATCGCTGCCAATTCATCGGGCGCGACTCGCAGCGGTTCGGCCGCATCCATGTGCTGCAAGAGCAGCTCGATCTCTTGCGGCGTTTGCGGCCAGAGCGATTCGTCCAGCCCATACCGCTGGGGATCGTTCAGCGCGTCCAGCAACTCCTGGCGAACGCCCGAGGCAGGCGGCGAGCCATTCGTTGCATTCACGCCCACTTGCACGACTTCGATTCGGGCGCCGTTCGGCCAATCAACAGGGTCGTCCAAAATGACGCTGCCGTCGCGGTAGGTCGCCATGACTTTGTGCATCGCGTGGCTCCTGGCGCTAGCGAAACGGATAGTCTGTCTATCCGAGATGCATTGTAGCCGGCCGTGCCGGATTAAGCTCGGCGGCTGGGTGGCTGTGGCTGAAAGCCACAGCCAGCTATACCGCCAGCGGCGGTGGTCACGGGGCACCCCTAGGGCATTCTGCCC
>JBGQHD010000373.1:0-5689 GCA_041497795.1 Planctomycetia bacterium | reverse complement strand
TGAATCACCAGCTCGAAGCCGAACTCCTCCTTGAGCCGGAGCGTGGTGAGGATGTCGTCGGCCCGATGCGTGTGGAAGTGCACCGTCCGCTTGCGCTGGAGCACCTCGACCAGCGGCTCGAGTGCCAGATCGACCTCTGGCGGCTGAACTTTCTCGCCTGTGGCCAATTGCTGGCGGTAGCGGTCCCACTTCCGCTGGTAGTCTTGGGCCTTGATGAACTCGCTCCGTTGCAGGGCGGCGATCTTCATCCGCGTGCCGGGGGCCGCGCCCCGCGAGCCGAAGCTGCGCTTGGGGTTCTCCCCGTTGGCCATCTTCAGGCCGCCCAGCACGTCGGGCGATGCGATCCACATCTGCTGCGGCGAGCGGCCGCGGAGCTTGACGTAGATCGTCTGCCCGCCGATCACCGTGCCGCTGCCGGGCATGACGTTGGCCGTCGTAATGCCGCCGGCCGTGGCCATGCGGATGCCCGGATCGAAGGGGTTCAGCGAGTCCAGCGCCCGCACCACGCTCTGCACCGGGCCAGACGACTCGTTGCCGTCGCTGCCGCCGGGCACCAAGGGCCGCGACATGACGCCCAGGTGGGAGTGGGTATCGACCAGGCCGGGGATGATCGTCCGCCCCGCGGCGTCATGCACGGTGGCCCCCTCGGGGATCTTCACCTTCTCGGCCGGGCCGACGGCCACGATCTTGCCGTCCTGGACCACCAGCGTGCCGGGGTCATACGTGTTGCCCGCGGCCGTGAGGATCTTGGCTCCGCGAAAAGCAGTCGGCGGTGCCGCGAAGAGGATTCCGCCCAACGACAGAGTGGGCAACAAGGCGGCTGCGAGGCGCCGGCGAGCGGACGTGAACATGGGCGGGGCCAGGAGTCAGGGTTCAGGAGGCAGGAGTCAGGGTTCAGGAGCCAGGGTTCAGGGCTCAGTTTGGGGGGGGCAGGAACGTTGGTTTCTGACTCCTGACGGAGTCGATCATAATTGGAGTCGCAGCGTCCCGCGCGGCCGCGAAACCGGAATTCGGATGGCGGGAGGTGACAGGGGCCAGAAGTCCGGGTCGCGTCTGTCCTTGACTCCTGACTCTTGAACCCTGACTCTTGAACCCTGAACCCTGAACCCTGAACCCTCCCTCCTTGCCGCCACGGCGGAGTTTAACGACGATGCCGTGGGCGCGGGCCAAACCGCTGGTAATGAATGTTCGGCGCGCAAGATGTCGATGATGCTGACGGGAGTGGAGGTGCCAGCCCTACGCTGGCAACGCTGGTGCAGGGTTCAGGGTCAGAATTAGGCGACGAAGCGTTTGGCGTGCGGATACCTGTCTCCCGCCCCCTGACTCCTGTCACCTGACTCCTGATTCCCGAAGGGAGAGTCTCATGCGACACGGCAGTCGGCGGTTGTTGGCGGTGAGTTGCGTCTTGGCGGTGTGCTGCTGCGGGTCGGCGGCCGTCTGGGGGCAACAGCCAGGCCACTGGGGCAGCCGCGGCCCGGAAAACTACGTCCCGGACGCCACGGGCCGGCCCTCCTACCCGCCCACGTACATCAGCACCCAGGGCGTCGTGCATTTGCACATGCCCCAGCATCCCAAGCCGCCGTGCCAGCGGCCCACCTCGATCTGCTTCAAGCCCAAAATCTGGACGTTCTCGCAGGCCTTCTATCAACTGCATCACGAGCTGTGGCACGGCGTCACCGACCCTTGTTGGATGATGGACCCCGACTGCTGCGGCACCTCGTGCGCGCACCAGAAGAGCTTCGGGTTGATCAACCTCTTCCCCTGGGTCAAGTCGGCCGACGGCCGCTGCGGCGGGGCCTCGCCGTGCCAGCAGTGCGGCGCCACGATGTCCGGCGACGGGGACGATCAGCAGCCAGGGCCCGCGCGGTGCAACAACTGCCACCCGCAGGAAACGCCCGGGGCCGAGGAAATGGAAGGCGAGGAGATCACCCCCACGCCCGCCGAGCCGCCGGTCGAGCACCCCCAGGCGGCCCAGCGCGGCCCGCTCCGCTCGGTGCTGCTGCGGCGGGAGTAGGTGGCAGTGCGGAATGCGGAATGCGGAATTCCACAACTCCATTCCGCATTCCGAATTCCGAATTCCGCATTCGAGGCCGTTGGACGTTCGCCTTGCCCCCCGCATTTTTGCCACTTCGGCTGAGACTTTTCGGGCCGGGGTTGTAAAATAGCAACGGCCGAGATTCGGCTCGGCGGGGACCGCCGGTTGCTAGCAGGCGTGTCCTCCTTCCTGGATGAAATCCCTCGTCGTCCGCTGCCAACTGCGATGGGCATCTACGACCGCGAATACTATCGAGACGAGACCCAGGGCGCTCGCTCCGGCGGCTCCTGGAGCGCCGTCGGCACGATCATCGTGATCAACGTGGCCGTGTTCGTGGCCATGCACTTGCTGGGGCAAGGGTTCGTCGATCGCTGGTTCGCTCTGTCCGCGGATCTTTTCGCTCCCGACCAGGCAGTGACGCTCCTGACCGAGGGGCGGATCGTCACGCTGGTCACCTACGGCTTCGCCCATGCTTTTGGCAATCCGCTGCACATCATCTTCAACATGCTGATGCTGTGGATGTTCGGCAGCGACATCGAGGGCATCTACGGTAAGCGGCTGTTTTGGAAGATGTATCTCAGTTTCATCATCCTCTCGGGACTCTGTTGGGTCTTGGCCGAGAGCTTCTTCCTGCGCCAGTATTGGCCCATCGATCGCGCGGGGCACGAGATCGCTCCCAATGCCGTGGGGGCCTCGGGCGCGATCGCGGGGGTGATGATGCTCTACGTGCTGCACTTCCCCCACCGCACGATCCTCTTCTTCGGCGTGCTTCCCATTCCCGTCTGGCTGTGGGGGATGGTCTGGCTGGGACAGGAGTATCTGAACTTCCAGCTTCAAGTACACGGGGGGCAGCTCACCCAGATTGCCCACGCGGCACACCTGGGGGGCGCGCTGTGCGGCTGGGCTTTCTACCGCACGCACTTCACGCTGTTCAGCCTGCTGCCGACGCATTGGCTGTCGAAGCTCCGCCGCTCGCCGCGCTCCCGCATGCGCGTGGTCCGGCCGGACGACGTGCCGGAAGAGGAGACGCTGGAGGCCGAAGTGGACCGCATCCTGGCGAAGATTTCGCAGCAAGGCACCGAGAGCCTCACCTCGGCCGAAATCCGCACGCTCGAAGCCGCCAGCCGCCGCGCCCAACGCCGCCGCGGAGCGCGGCTGGACTGAATGCGGTCAGTGAAGACGTAGCCGTTCAAAGCCGATCACCCGGCCGCGGCGGTCCTTCATCAGCACGACGTCGTCGTCCACTTCTTCGTAAACGGCTTCCTTGTTTGGATCGTCAAACCAAACCGTCAGCGTGTTGCCGGTGCGGTCGTGGTACACCCTCACTTTGTCCACAGCTCGTTACCCTTTCTTGCCTTCTTGGTGAAAAAGGCGGTGATCCCAGCGCGGCGGAGCCGCAACCAAGGAAGATCATGCCCGCGAATTACGCGAATCGACGCGAATGAGAACAACATTCGCGTAATTCGCGGGCCATAGCTTTGGTTTGGTTGCGGCTCGGCCGCACTAGGGCATCCGCGTTAATCCGTGGTCAAGTCTTCGGCGCGCAAAGAAACCGCCTTTCACTTCCTTGCACCCGCGTGCAGCTCCCGTAGCCGCCTTGCCGCCGCCGCTTCGTTCTTCAGCTTGGCGTAGGCCTCTTCCAGCGGGATTTCGTGGTCCTTGCCCGGTGCGAAGCCGCAGTCGGGGTTCAGCGTGATCCGCTCGGCGGCGACGTACTCGAGCGCCTTCTGCACGCGCTCGACGATCAGCTCCGGCGTGTCGATCTCCGGGAAGCGCACGTCCACGCAGCCCAGGCCGATTTGCACGTGCTCGGGCAATTCCTTGAGCACGGCCACGTCGCCGGCCGCCGGGATGCTGAACTCCAGCATAAGCTGCGGCACCTTCAGCCGCTGGATGTGCGGCAGAATGGCCTCATAGCCGCCGGCCGCGCCCCAGCCGCGGCGGCCCCAGTTGCGCCGGCAGAGGTGCACGGCCAGCGTCACCCCGCTGACTCCCTCGACGATCTGATTGATCATCTCCACGGCCCGCCGCATCTCGGCCTCGGGGTCGGCGAACTTGGCCCGCACGGCCGGATCGACCAGCACGCACAGGTGCGGCTCGTCGAGCTGGATCACGTCCACGCCCACGTCGCGGATGGCCAGCAGCTCCTGACGCAGCACGGGCACCAGGGCCTCGCAGAAGGCCTCGCGCGTGGGGTAGGCCGCTTGCGAGTGCTCCGCCACCCACATCCGCTCGCCGATCAGGTACGGCGAGGGCAGGCAGATTTTCACGCGGCGGTCAGTGCTTTCCTTGAGGAACCGGGCTTCCTCGGCGATCACGCCCGGTTGCCGCGGCCGCATTCGCTCGACCACCATCTGGTGATAGGCGAACGTCTCCCGCGGCACCCAGGCGAAGCCGTGCATGATTTCGCCGATCACGTCTACGTAGCTCTCGCGCCGCCACTCGCCGTCGGAGACGATGTCGATGCCGGCCTGCTCCTGCATGCCGATCACGTACCGCACGGCGTCGTCCATGCGGCGTTGCCAGCGGGCATCGCGCTGGCCGGTCCGCGAGCCGGCTTTCAAGAGGTCCTTCACGTACTGCGGCCGCGGCATGCTGCCGATAACGGTGGTCGGGAAAAGGAGCGGAGTCATTGACGGACTTCGACAAAGGCGGCAGAACGGGGTGCTCGGGCCGTGGCCAAGGACGACAGTGTCCCACGGTTCACTTGGAAATGGTACAACTTGTGGGCGCCGAGTCCGACCGTTTTTCCGTGGAGAATCGGCGTTGAAAGGTCACGCTGCAGCAATGAGGACGACCGGTGGCAACGCAAACGAAGGTGCTCGTCGTTGGTGGACTCGTTGTCCTATTCGCGGTCGCGATCATTTTGTGTTGCATGTGGAACGGGGTGGAGTGGGGCAAAACCGTGATGGACATAGTTGTTGGTGTGGTCACCTGCGTCGGAATAGTCGCAGCGCTTTGGCAGTATTTCAATGCGCAAGCTGTTCGTCGCGCCGAATGGTTGCACAAACTGTTCCAAGAATTCTACGAGTCTGACCGGTACACGGCGATCCGCCACAAGCTCGACGGCGACCTGGACCAGTCGAAAGCCGTTGAGGAGGAGTTGACGCACGCACTCGGACCGCAATTTGACGACTATTTGAATTTCTTTGAGTTCATCGCGGCACTGCAGAGCTTGAATCAAGTCAACCCGAACGAAGTCCGAACGCTATTCAACTACTGGCTTAGCCAGCTTGCAAAAAGGGATTGGGTCGTGGACTACGTGAGTCGGTACGACTTCGAGAAGCTCGAAGGTCTTCTACCGGAATTCAAAACGGCCCCGTGACTCTTCACAACAAAATGACGGATCCGGTCGAGTTCGTCTTCGTGTACGGGACTTTAAGGCGTTGCATCGGCGGCTCGATGGCGTCTTTCGTGCAAGAGCACTGCGTCCCCGTTGGAAACGCCCGGTTCAACGGCCTGCTCTATGACCTGGGTGACTATCCCGGCGCAGTCGCGACTCGCGACCCGTCGGCGAACGTAGTCGGCGAACTCTATTCCATCTTGCCGGGAAGAAGGGACGTGCTCCTTCGCGAACTCGATCGGTACGAAGGCTGGGACCCAAAGAACGCTGCAAGTGAGTTTGTGCGCCGCAAGTTGCCCGTGACGAGGGAC
>JBGQHD010000372.1:0-5710 GCA_041497795.1 Planctomycetia bacterium | reverse complement strand
TCATCACGTCCATCAGGGCCACTGTGGCGACATTCGGGTGGCCGAGCGGCTCGTCGCCGACGAGCTGGTCCAGCGCCGCCGCCAGCAGCGGCTGGTAGCCCTGCTCGATCTTGGCGATCGTCTCATGGTCGCTGAGGATGACTTCCCGCGCCCGCTGGCGGACCGCCTGATGCTCCTCCAAAGATAATCCGGAAATTTGCTTTTGTACGATCTCTTCCAAGGTCTTCTTGACGTTCGGCGGCATGGCACGATACCGCTCGACGGCCAGTGCCCGCACTTCCTCCGCCGTCCGCTTTCGTCCCTGCTCATTCGTGAGGATGTTCTCGATCGTGTCGATCATGAACTGCTGCACGATGAATTGATCGATCCTGCCGTCCACCGTCACTTTCCTCAGCAGGACTTGCTGCAACTCGGAGAGGTTCTTCGCGTTGCTCTCGCGGGCCCATTGCTGCAGCTTGGCGCGGGCCGCGGCAACGGCCAGCGGCTCCCAGGGCTTCTCTTTCGAATCGCGGGGGGCCAGGTACGGGGCGGCGTCGAACGCCTTTTGCGCCTGGGCCTCGGCCGCGCCAACCACGAAATCCACCGCGCCCAGCACGTCGCTGGGCGGGACGCGGCAGGATTCGCGCAGGGCCATGTACAGCGAGAGCTGCTCGTTGAGCTTCAGCAGCTTGCGATGGCGGACCGACAATTGCCGGGAGTTGGCCTTGGCCGCCTCGCGGGCCTCCTTCAGGGCCGCGGCAAACTGTTCGTGGTTCTGGTTGACTTCCTCGAACGAATACATCAAGCCCTTGCGCGGCTTGAGGTCCAGCGTCTTGAGCACCTCGCCGTTATCGACGCGGAAGACGCGTTGCTTCTCGGCGTCCGGCGAGCCGCTCATCACCTCCAGCAGCCAAGCCAAGGCCGGCGAACGGGGCTTGCCGGCGTCGGGGTTGTTCATCAGCACCTGCATGAACCGCCCGTGCGCACTCACCTGATCGTCGGTCACGCGGTAATCGATGTACTCTTCCTTGCCCGAGATCACCCGCAGGGTGTTGCGGCCCAGCGTGTCCCAGGGCATGATCCGCCCGCCGTTGGACGCCGGAAGCGCGGCGGCTTCGGCCAGAAACATCCCGCCGGCCGGCGTGGAGGCGGGCCGCATGCGGCCGCCGACCCAACCGAGGAAGACGACGCCCAGGATCACCGGCGTCCACAGCTTGGCCACGCGAACAATCCAAGTCCAAGTGCTCTCGGATGATGCCGCCCCTACGATCGCCGGCTGGCGATCGCGCTTCGGCGGCTGGCGGCGATCCTTCTGATCTTTCTTGGGCCGCCGCGGATTGGGCGCCTCCCCCCCCTGCCCTGCCCCGCCAGGATCGACGCCACTCGGCTCGCTGCCGGCAATCGCCAACGAAACGGGTGCCGGTGACGTCGAAAGGCGAGTCAGGAACCGCAGTAGCGTTTGCAGGAATTGGAAAAGCATGCCCCATCCCACGATCACGCAGCAGACGTAGGGGATCATCCAGCCGCCGTTGGTGACGACCGAGAGCGTGGACATCTCCGCGTTAAACAGGCCGGCCTCGTGGTAATTGCTTTGATAAAACGTGTCGCCCCGAAAGCGCAGCGGATTGTTCATCCAAATGTGGGCTGAGGTGACAAACGGCGCGCCGCCGCTGGTATCGGGCACCTTGACGTGGACATCCGACGAGTAATCACGTGGCGTGCCAGTGCCGAGGTAGTTGTCGCGGTGCACGTCGTTCAGCATCACCGTGTAGGACTTGTTGATGCGCTTGTAGCGTAGGTAGACCTCGTAGGTGCGCCCATCGATGCGGACCTCTTCCAGGCTGTTAATGTTCGTCGGCCGCCAGTGCGCTTCCGACCACTGGTCGACGCCGACTAAGTGAGTGCTGATCGCCTCACTGGTCGCTTTGTTGAAAAAGCGGACGTAAGCTGCCGGCTGGTTCTCGCCCTTGTCCACGCCGGTGACGGGGGGCAGCTTGATTAGTTTCACGTACCGGCCCTGCCCTGCCGTGGCCAGCGGGTTCTCTTCGCTGGGTTCCAGCAGCGGCGTCTCTGCATTGCGGTAGAACGCCAGCACCTGCACGTCAAACGGCAGCTCGTCGGCGTGGACCAAGGGATACGGCGTCTCGTCGTCTTTCATTCCGCCGCGCAGCAGGAGCGACTGGGGAATCGCCACGGTCGCGTCGTTGCCATCGGTCCCCGCGAGTCGCTCGATGATGGCCAACTCCAGTTCGCGGATATCTTGTACCGAATTGGCCGACGTGCGATCGGGCCGCCCTCCCCCCTGCTCTTCCTCGAGCGTCACCTGGGCTTCAACGTGCGTCTTGTAGACCCACAGCTCGTTGAACATCAACAGGCCGACGCCGAAGTGGATCACCACGATGCCGGCCCGTTTCTTGAACGCCAGAAAGCAGCCGACCAGCAGCACCAGCCCGGCAAAACCAGCGGCAATGATCTGCGACAGAATGCGCATCGACGGGTCGCTCATCCTTGCGCCGTCGCCTGCCAAGAGCAAGTAGCCCGCCACGCCGGCGAGGATCACCGAGACGACGAGCAGCCCCCAGCGTTCGATCTGTCGGCGGGCATCGAGCGCGCGAAAGGCCAGCACCGTCGCCGCCACCGCGCCGGCGGCCAGCAGCACGACGCCCCATTTGAAGCCGAGCCACAGCGTGTCGTAGGAGATCCAGTGTGGCGTCTGGACGCCTTCTCGGTCTTCGCCCCCCATGATCACCAGGCCGGTGACGGCCAGACCCAGCGCGATCACCAGCAGGCCCCCCGCCAGCCGCAGCCCGCGCGATTGCACGGTGAAGCGCACGGAATGCGCGGCCAGCAGATTGACGAACATCAGGATGCCCAGCAGCAGGCCGCCTGGATAAGGAAAGCCGTCGAGCTTCCAGCCGAACGGCAGGTCCAGCGACCAGGAGAACTGCGACCATTCGGGAAAGAACGACTCCGGAAAGAAGACGCGGAACTCAACCCAGGAGAACGGGGTGCGGAAGTACTTGTGCACCACCTCCCAAATGTCGTAGCGCGTTTGTGCCAGCGTGCCGATGAAGACCAAAAACAAGCCGGCCGCTAAGAGGGCGACCGTGAGCTTCAGCGATGCCAGCGGCATCAGCACGGCGCGGAGAACCGACCGAGCGGTCGTCTCGCGACGCGACGTGGCCTCGAGAGGTGTGGCCTCGATCGGTGTGGCGCTAGCCGACGCGGAACGGATAGTGGCCTCAATTGCCATCGGCCGGCTCCTCCGATTTCGATTCATGGACCGCCGCGGCAATCGCCCGCAGTCCGTTTTCGACAAACGTCTTGAAGTTCGCTCGTTCCCTTTCGGCCGCGGCCACGGGGCCTTTTAACCGAAAGACCCACTGGTGCCCTTTGGCCGCGATGATCGCGCCGTAAATGGCATCCCGGACCGCCGGCCTTTTTTTGCCGAGCATGGCCGCCGGGTCGTTCGGGTCCGGCTCGGGCGGGTTCTCGGGCGCGACCAACTCGATGTAATTGCCCGCGTACTGATCGACCTTCAGCGGCACGAGAAGCTGCGCCAACTCGCCTCCTTCGATCGGCGGGAGCGAGAGCTGCCTGCGCCAGCGGTTGACATTGGCTAAGAGGCCACCGCCGAGGGCGCTGACGTTGATTTGGACCTTGTTCGGATCGCGGCCGGCTTCGAAATTGTACAGCACGCCTGCCCCGCGATCCTTCTGGGTCAGCGGAACGGGCCGCCAAGTGGCCGGCATCTCGAGGACTTGCGGACGCGGCGTGGCCGAGGCCTCGTAGACGCGGATCGGCTCCTCCCGGCCGCAGCCGGCCAGCGCGGCGGCGGCCAGCAGGGAATGCCAGAGCGAGCGGGGATGCTTCACGGCGAATGCCCCGTGGTGAGGGTTCTCAAGTTGGTACGCGACGATTTGTACGCGACGAGCTGGCCGTGGGTTGCCGGCGGACGGCCACGACGTTCAAGGCGGGATCGGCCCGCGGCGGGCATTTCCGACGCCGGCCTAACTGCAGCGCACGCCGTAAGGCGGACACTCCTGTCCGCCAGCGACACAGCGCCCTTGCGGGACGCGCTCCGTTGCCGGCGCAAGGCCTGACGACGACGAGCCTGCCGACGATGCCGAATAGTCCCTCGATTATATGCCTGCCGGCGCGGCAAAGTACAGGCGACCGGGCGGTTTTGCGGCGGGGCCTCGCCGAACGTCCAACATCGAACGTCCAACATCGAACGTCCAACATCGAACGTCCAACGCCCAACATCGAACGGGTTCGATGGCGACTCGATGATTGTAGAAGTGACGCCTGGCCCGGACAATGAACCGCGCCGGTCCCCTGCCCTGCCCTGCCCCGGCTGGCGTGGTGCACTCGCGTGCGTCGGTTGAGTTGTGTGCACGCGAGCCGCGTGCACCACGTCACGCGTCAAACCAATCGACAACTGACAACTGACAAGGGACAACTGACCGCCCCATGGCCAAGTGCGAAGAAGGCTATCTCTGCGAGGTCTGCGGCCGGGATGTGGAGAACATTACGGACAGCGACCTCTACCTGCGCTACGTGATCGGCCTGGTCGATCCCGAGGTGCTGCACACCAGCCGCGAGCGGCATATCCGCTGCAATCCCAGCCTGGCGCAGTTCATCGTGGCGGATGACTTCGAGCCGGTGACGGTTGAAGGCCCGTTCGACAAGCGGCAGCTCGACCCGGCCTATGTGCGGCAGCGCGAAACGCTCGTCACCCGCGGCTGGCGGCGGCTCAAGGAGCTGGTGAACGTGCCGAAGATCATCGACTATCCCCTGCCGGAAGTGCGGGCACGGTTGGAGGCGAACGCACACGGATTGGATCAATAACCGGCGGCAGCTTGCGTGGCCGTCGCAACGTGCAGGGCCAACGAAAAGCCCACGGGCCGCCAGAGGCGCGCCCGTGGGCGAGGGAAGCTCCAGAGATTGCCACAATTGCCCGCTATTGCCCGCTATTGCGGCGCCGGTGCGGCCTTTTCCTTCGTAGGCTCTTTCGGCTTGGCCTTGGCTGACGCCTTGGCTTTCTTGTTGGCTTCTCGCTTCGATTTGGTCTCCTGCGAGATTTCCTTGAGGCGCGCCTTTTGTTCTGGCGTGAGCAGCGCTTCAATCTCGTGGTCGCGCTTGCTGCGGACTTGGTACAGCTCGTCCTCCAGAAGTCTTCGATCCTCCGCGAGCTTCTCCGCTTCCGATTTGATCTTGGCATCGTACGCCTTGACCGCCATTTTTTGCTCCGCGGTCAGAACGCCCTCCAGAAACTTCTCGCGATCGCTCCGCGCCTTCAGCAAAGCGGCTTCGGCTCGGCGAATCTCGTCGCGGATGCCGTCGAGCTCCGGCTCGTATTTCTCGGCAATCGCGCGGGCCTGCTTCTCTTGCTGCGACGACAGGACCTCCCCCACGTGCGGTGGCAGGGCCGCGCGCGGCGGCTTCTTCTCTTTGGCCTTTTCTTGGGCTTGCGACTCCATCCCCAGCAGGGCCGACACGATCCATGCGCCGACGAGACACCACGTACGGACGCAGCGCTTCATGGGGGAACTCCGATCAAAGGATGCAGAACAGGGAACGGGAATGACGCGACGCTGCTGCCCCGCATCAATCTAGTCGGCGCGGCGCGCGATTCCAGCGCGAAGACGAATTTTCTTCGTCGCCCCCCTGCCCCCCCCTGCCCCGCCCTGCCCCGCGCGGTCGCTATTCCGCCAGCGCCGCCAGCGCC
>JBGQHD010000371.1:0-5720 GCA_041497795.1 Planctomycetia bacterium | reverse complement strand
TGCTATCATCCGCCGTGCTTCCAATGCGTCTGCTGTTCCTTTTGGTCTCATGCGCAATACTACGCATCACCCCTCCTGCGTACAATTGGCTGAGAAGGCGTCAATAGAGTACTTGGTCCACGGTTTTCGCGCTATGGCGGAAGACCCGAACATCGCAGTGCTGACGAGGGAGTACCCCATCCTACGCAAGTTGGTAGGCACCTGGGGCGAGGACTATACGGGCCAGCAGCTTCAGCGATTGGCTCGCTTCTTGTGGCGGTTTTTTGACGTCCCGGATTTCGAGTCCGGCTGCGAAGCATTTGTCCGTTTCTGCCGCTGTGACACCTGGCGCACTTTCGGGGGCTGGCGATTACTTCAGGTTGCTATTCCGGCGGACTTGCCCGAAGTGTACGAGGGCCAACGGGCGGTCCATGTTGAAGAAAGCAACCTCGCGAGCGTCAACATTTCGGCTGACACCGTCTTGAACGCGGCCAGGTTTAGCGAGCTGGAGGCAATTGGAAGTCGGATCGGCGTGGAAGGTCCAAGGGCATTCTTGTTGTGGGAGAACTCGGACTGACGAAGGCGAGGATGAAGGTTCACCCTGCGTTGATTGTGGATGACGTGAGGGAGGCCGGAGCGGCAATTATGCTTGGTGGGACCGCGACGCACCCACGAGGGGCTCCTTTCCGAAAGGTTGCAGCTTCGGCTGATGGTGTTCAGCGACGAACAGGAAACGGTGCTTCAATGGATCGAGTAGAAACCACGAAAACCGACAGCTATCGCGAAATCGCTCGCCGCTTGGTGGAAGAATATGCGAGCTACAAGCCCTCACACGGTCAAATCGAGACAGAAGCAATCGTTGACCGCGAGAAGGACCATTACGAGGTCATGCACGTCGGCTGGGATGGCCAGCGACGTGTCCACGGCTCGGTCGTCCACATTGATATCATCGGCGGCAAGGTCTGGGTGCAGTACGATGGCACATCGCGCCCTGTCGCGGATGAATTGACTGCGGCAGGCATTCCGCGCGAGGACATTGTGCTCGGGTTCCACCCAGCTAACGTTCGGCCACTCACGGAGTTCGCGGCGGGCTAGGCGGATAGCCGTTGCAGCGCCTTGTCGGCTCGGACGCCTTCGTGCAGCATGCTGCCGATGGCCCGGCAGAGCGGGCCGACGCGCTCGGCCCCGAAGACGTTGCGGCCGATGGAGATGCCGGCGGCGCCGGCGTCGAGGGCGCCTTGGATCATGTCGAGCACCTCGCGGTCGTTCGACATCTTCGGCCCGCCGGCGATCAGCACCGGGATCGGCACCGATTGCACCACGCGGCGGAAGCTCTCCGGGTCGCCCGTGTATTGCACCTTCACCATATCGGCCCCGATCTCGTAGGCCACGCGGGCACAGTGCGAGCTGAAGGCCTCGCTGAACTGCGCGCGCAGCCGCGGGCCGCGGGCGTACATCATCGCCAAGAGCGGCACGTTCAGCCGCCGGCACTGCTCGGCCGTCTCGGCGAAGTCGCGGAGCATCTGCCCTTCGGTCGCGGCCCCGATATTGACGTGCACCGACACGCCGTCGGCTCCCAGGCCCAGGGCCTCTTCCGCGGTGCAGACAAGCTGCTTCTCGTTGGGATCGGGGGCGGATGACGTGGAGGCGCAGAGGTGGACGATCAGGCCCACGTCCGGCGCACGGCTCAGCACGGGCGCGATGCTGCGGACGAGCCCCTTATGGACGATCACGCAGTTGACTCCGGTGCCGGCCATCTGCCCGACCGTCCCGGCCATGTCGTACAGGCCCAGGATCGGCCCCATCGTCACCCCGTGGTCCATCGGCACGACAAACGTGCGGAGCGACCGGCGGTTGAACAGGTAACGAAAGCGGGCGTTGTGAGGTATGGAGGACATGGGTCGTCGATGTCGTGGGTAAGAGGCTCTTGTTTTCCGCGTCAGCGCGTGGCGGCACCATCGCGTGGGGTACCGAGGAAAACGCACGTCAGGCCGACAGCCGTTCGAGCGCCTTATCGGCCCGCACCCCTTCGTGCAGCATGCCGCCGATGGCCCGGCAGAGTGGGCCAACGCGCTCGGCCCCGAAGACGTTGCGGCCGATGGAGATGCCGGCGGCCCCGGCGTCCAGCGCCCCTTGGATCATGTCGAGCACCTCGCGGTCGTTCGACATCTTCGGCCCGCCGGCGATCAGCACGGGGATCGGCACCGATTGCACCACGCGGCTGAAGCTCTCCGGGTCGCCCGTGTATTGCACCTTCACCATGTCGGCCCCGATCTCGTAGGCCACTCGCGCACAGTGTGAGCTGAAGGCTTCGCTGAACTGCACCCGCAGCCGCGGGCCGCGGGCGTACATCATCGCCAGCAGCGGCACGTTCAACCGCCGGCATTGCTCGGCCGTCTCGGCGAAATCGCGGAGCATCTGCCCTTCGGTGTCGGCCCCGATGTTGACGTGCACCGACACGCCGTCGGCACCCAGGGCCAGGGCCTCTTCCGCCGTGCAGACAAGCTGCTTCTCATTGGGATCAGGGGCGGACGACGTGGAGGCGCACAGGTGGACGATCAGGCCGACGTCCGGCGCCCGAGCCAGCACCGGCGCGATGCTGCGGACCAGTCCCTTGTGGACGATCACGCAGTTGACGCCCGTGCCGGCCATCTGGCTCACCGTATCTGCCATGTCGTACAGGCCCGGGATCGGCCCCATGCTGATCCCGTGGTCCATCGGCACGACGAAGGCGCGCAGCGACCGGCGGTTGAACAGGTAACGAAAGCGGGCGTTGTGGGGGATGGAGGACATGCTCGTTAAACCTCAGCCTAGATTCAGGCGGTGATCTCGGACCAAGAAGCCGCGGAAACGAATCGCGAGAGATGGTCAACATTAGTCGTTGCCACTACAAAATCGTCCACGCCAAGCGTGAGCGCCTGCGCCGCAAGAATAACGTCGCCGTCCAATGCCTTGTCGTCTGCGGTTGGCTTGCCTTGCTGCCGCGCCTGCGCCCAGAGCAAAGCGGCTTGGCGCATCGCTGCTGTAGTGATCGGCAAATACTCGAGCCAAGCGATGAATGTGTCGAGCCTTGCGATACCTCGCGTCTTCTTCGCACGGAGTAGCTCTCGCCGCACCTCGTAATCCACGATTTCAGGAAGGATCACGCGCACGCCTGATGATACGAGCGAAGTCAACCAGCGCCCACAAGCTACGCCCTGTTGCGTGCGTCCGGGACTTGATGCCAAACCGAGCGGACCGGTGTCCAAGATCACGACGGAATTCACCACGTGATGCCCTTCATCTCCGGCGGGAAAAGTTTGCGATCCGACAGGCGATCTTCATCAAGGACTCGAATCAGGTACTCCTGCGTCTCCCGCTGTTCGTCGGGATCGTCATCTTGAATCCAGGATTCGATCGCCTCGGCTAGCTTCTTGGCCTTCTCGACCAGTGGCACGTGCTGCCGCAGCACCTGCAGCATGTATTGATCGATTGCCAGGCCTCGCTCTGAGGCTTCTTGAGACAGTCGCTGCTCCAGGTCGGCCGGGAGCGTTAGGGTCACTGTCATGATCCTGCCTCAACGGGAATGGTTCCAGCAGTCTTCAGTGCCTTTACTCGATTACGACGCTCGGTTCGCAGAAATCCTGCGTGACCCTGATACCCTGATTCGTACTCATTATGGGGTACGACAAACGAACCCAGGAGGCTGACACGTTCCATTCCACTTTCCATCCAGTCCTGCTTATCGCATCTTCCAAGCCGCCGGTTGCCAATCGCCATTTGGTTGCTTGTTCGCTTGCTTTGGTCGCATCGTCACTTACGCGGTTCATTCTATCCCGAAGCTGCCGTTCGCGGACGAGCCAGCCGCATACCACGGCAACCACGAGTGTCAGCCAGAACAAATCGCGGATCGAAAAGCGAAACACAGGAACCTCCATGCGGTTGTGCGGCAGCCGCCATTTCACCCGACAGCCGCTCTATCCAGCCCAGAGCCTGACAGATGCTGCCCCTGGTCACGATCAATGCCTTGTGGCAGCTTCGCCGCTTTGGCTAATCACCTGCATCAGCGGCGCCAAAGTCGCCATCGGCGCATCGTCCTTCCAGAACAACGTGCCTGGCAAGCAGACGCCCGCGGCCCCGACTTTCATCGCGTCTTCCACCGATTGCAGCAGGGCCTTGTCGGTGTCCATCCGCGGGGCGCCGCCGATGAGGACGGGGATATCGACGCCGCGGACGGCGTCGGCGAACGGCTCGCTCTGGCCGGGGTAGTTGACGATCACCATGTCGGCACCCAACTCGTAGGCCAGGCGGGCGCCGTGGCCGCTGAGCGTGGCGGAGTATTGCCGGGAGGCCTCGGTCTGGAAGGTATCGATCAGCACCACCAGCGGCATGCCCCAGGCGGCGCACTCGCGGGCGATCTGGCCGGAGAGGCGCAGCGTGCGCGATTCGTCCTTGGCCCCCAGGCTCACCGTGGTCAGCACGGCGTCGGCCCCCACGCGCATGGCGTGCTCCAGGCTGCAGATTTGCTCGGCGCCCATTTCGGCCCGCAGCCAGGTGCCGCCGAAGAGATCGACGATCACGCCGCAGCCCAGGCCCGGAAAGCGGGCAAACAGGCTATCCAGCACACCGGCGTGCACCACGGCCCCGGTCACCTGCCCGGTCGAGGCCAGCGAACCGATCATGGCGGCCAGGTCTTCCATGCCGGCCACGCGGCCGATCTGGATACCGGCAGTGAACGAGAGGAGCAGGGCCCGCTCGGTGGCGGGGTCAGTAATGCGGCGGAGGCGCAGCGGCGAGCCTTTCATGCCCCACAGCATAGGGGCCGCGCGCGGAGAATGGAAGGACGTGGGACGTGGGGCACGCTTCCAAGCGTGCCCGGGTAGCGCGTGGTTCTTCTTATTGTTCCTCGTGGAACTCGAATACGCTCGAGGACGGCCAAAAAGAGAACAGCGACGGGCACGTTTGGAAACGTGCCCCACGTGCTACTTCGGCAACTGGGCCCGCGCTTCCTCGAGCTGCTTTCTGGCGGCGTCGAGTTGGTCGGCCAGCCTCTTGACGGCGTCGGGGCTGATCCGCGATTCCTCGGCCAGCTTGCGGAGCTTGTCGGTGGCGTCGGCGAGCTGCTTCCTGGCCTCCTCGATCTGATCGAGCGCTTTCTGCGGGACCACGCCGACGCGAAGCGGCCGGGCCGGGGCGATGGCGCCCGGAATGACGCCGCCGCCGATGCCGCCGAAGCGAACGGCGATGCCCGGCGCGAATTTCGAGTACTTCTCGTACAGCGCGTGGGCTTCGGGGTGCTTCTTTTTCAGCTCGTCGGCGTCCTTGGCCTCGTACTTCGAGACCTTCTCCTTACCGTCCACGGTCTCGGTCACCACGACCTTGATGTCGCCCTTGGCGCTCTCTTCGATCTTGGTCTTCTTGCCCCCTTCCTCGGCCTCGACCGTCTTGTTGCCGTCCACGCTCTTCACGCTGATCCGCAGGCCGGGACCGGCCACCACGCCAAATCCGCCAATCTCGATCCGCGGCGCCCCGCCGGGAAATCCGCCCGGCACCAGCGGGTCGCGCGGCGTCTCGCCGGCCGGCCTCGGGTTGACCAGGGCCTGCGCCTGCCGAGCCACGGCGGCGTTCTTGCTCTTCGAGAGCCCTTCCAGGGTCTTCTTGGCCTCGGCTTTGGCCTCGGCGTCGGTCGATTGCAGCAGCTTGGTGAGCACGTCCATACAGCGGGCCGTGACCTCAGCGCTCTCGCCCTCGGCAGCCTTGGC
>JBGQHD010000370.1:0-5745 GCA_041497795.1 Planctomycetia bacterium | reverse complement strand
TGGGACCCCGAGCGCCAGGAGTTCCTCGACGATCCGGCGGCCGACACGATGCTCTCTCGCGCACCGCGGGCATCCTGCCAGGTCGAGGCCTGATCGGCGCACTTGAGTCTCCGGGTGCTCGATGCTGTTTGCCCGACGGGAGAAGTCTTGACCAAAACGCTTGGGCGGCGCGAGTCCGGTTTGCTATGATGTCAGGCGCCATGGGATCCCACTCCTGCCACCCCTGCCGCGGACCTCTCGACCGTCGAACCTGGCTGAAGCTCGGCGGGCTGAGCTGCGGGGCCTTGTTCTCCGGACTGGAGCCGACGCTGGCTCGGTTGCTGGCCGCCGAGGCCAAGCCGGCGGCCGACAAGGACTTCTCGGTGATCCTCTTTTGGGCCAACGGCGGGCCCAGCCACCTGGATACGTTCGATCTCAAGCCGGAGGCCCCGGTCGAATATCGCGGCCCCTTCCGGCCCATCCGCACCAACGTGCCGGGCCTGGAGATCTGCGAGCTGCTGCCCCGCCTGGCCAAGATGGCCGATAAGTTCACCCTGCTCCGCAGCCTGCACCACCAGCGGGCAGAGCACTCCGGCGGTACGCACCGCTTCCTCACGGGCTACGCGTCGCGGGCCGCCAACTTGAACGACGCCGAATACCCGGAGATCGGCTCGGTCGTCGCCCGGTCGCTGGAGCGCAGCGCGAGCGACGGGAGTGCGAGCGACGTGCCGCTGTTTATCGCCAATACGAAGCTGTACGGCAGCGGCCCGGGCTATCTCGGTCCGGCCTACACGCCGTACATGCCCAGCCCCAATCCGCTCTCTTCCACGGGCAACAACGAATACGACCCGATCCCCATCTACAGCACGGATCGCAGCCCCCGCAACCTGACCATCGATGCGGAAGGGCTAGTCACGCTTCGCCGCCGCCGCGACCTGTGGCAAGCGCTCGACGGCCTGCCGCGGGCGCTCGATCAATCGGGCATGATGTCAGCGATGGACGTGTTCCACGGCCGGGCGCTGGAGATGCTGGCCAGCCGCCGTGCCCGCGAGGCGTTCGACCTCTCCCGCGAGGACGCCCGCACCCGGCAGCGCTACGGCGACACGCACTGGGGCAAGAGCCTGCTCACCTGCCGGCGGCTGGTCGAGGCCGGCGTGCGGTTCGTGCAGTGCCAGGCCGAGTACCGCCTGCCGGCCGAGACGGGCGTTACGTCCAACTTTGACGATCACTCGGTCAACTCGCATATCTTTAAGGCCTACGAGGAGAAACTGCCGCACCTGGATTACGCCGTCTCGACTTTCCTCGAAGACCTCTACGCGCGCGGGCTGGACCGGCACGTGCTCTTCATCTTCTGCGGCGAGTTCGGCCGCACGCCGCGGATCGAGCATCAGGACGCCAGCCGGCGCCCCGGCCGCGATCACTGGCCGCGGGCGATGAGCGTCTTCCTGGCGGGCGGCGGCCTGCGAATGGGGCAGGTGATCGGCCAGACCAACCGTCGCGGCGAAGAGCCGATCCAGCGGATCATGGACAGCAACTGCCTGCTGGCCACGCTCTACCACCGCTTCGGCATCGACACCAAGCAGACCTTCAACGACCGCGCCGGCCGCCCGCTGCCGATTCTGCCGGAGGGGACGCCGATTGCGGAGCTGCTCTAGCCGACGCGGCGCCTGCGCAAACAAGCACCCCGGCTGCTGTCAGCAGCCGGGGTGCTGAGAGTGCGAAGTCGCAGGAGCACCCGCCCCTTCAGCGCGGAGCGAGAGTTGTGGCCTGAAGAGCGTTCTCCAGCCAGAATGTGCCGAACGACGGGTCATCCTTGAGGATCGTCAACTTCCACCCCGCAAAGCGCTCCTGAATGAGCTGATCGAAACGGTCACGCCCATGATACTCGCCGACAATGATGCCGATGCGATGGAGTGAGGAGGTCTTGCCCAAAATCGAGAACTCGCTACCCTCGCAATCAAGCTTGAGGATGTCGATTCGCTCCAGGCCATGGTCTTCCAGCAGGTTCTCCAGCGTCAGCGTCTTGAGCGGACGCAGATCGGCCCAATACTGCCGCGGATCGGCGTGGGAGCTGTCAGGCACCTCGCCTGCCGCCAATTGCTCTTCGATCGACGCGCGGCTGACAACCGTGCTGCCCCCGGTGGTCTCGCAATGCGGGAACACGGCGTTCAGCAGCGCCACGTCGCGTTCGTAGGTCAGGGCCGCCTGAATGACCATGGCAAAGCTGCCGACGTTCTTCTGCAGCGCCGGGATGTTCTCCGGGCAGCACTCCACCGTGAAAATGCGGGCCAGCGGGTTGCGCTGGTGCAGCCGCTTGCTGAAGCAACCGATGTGAGCGCCCACGTCAACAACCACCGGGCGCGGCATGGGAAGCTCGTTGATGCGGTAGGAATCTTGCTCCGCGATATCCTGCACAACCACCAGGTCCTGGGCGGCATTGTTGATCCGAATCCAATAGCCGCGCGAATAGACAAGCGCGCCGGATTGATCGTCCAACCGTTCGCGAGCGAGCTCCAAAAGCGATTGCCGGAGGTCGCCATAGGTCTGGTAGCAATAGTGCCGGTGGAAGTAGGCCGCGCCCGCTTCGGCATCGCCGCGGAGCAGCCGCTGGTGATCCTCGGGCACCAGATGAGTGACGTTGTCGGCGTGACCGATATAGTGCAGGGGATGATGCCCGGTCCAGACGCCGATCGTGGGCGTCGAGGTGGCCGCGGCCACGTGCAGGGGCCCGCTGTCGATGCCCACGACCAAGGCGGACACCTCGGCCAGGGCGGCCAGTGCCTCCGCGTCGCCTGTGCCCGTTCCGCCCCAGAGTTCCGCCAGCGCGTCAGGGTTATGAATCCGCTTGCCATCGACCCAGCGCGATCGCTGGTCCCAGTCCAAGATCACCGGCACGGCGCCGCTGGCGATGATCTCTTCGCACAGGTTTTGCGCCAGCTCAGTGGTCAGGTTCTTTTGCTCCGCCGACGTATTGCCCTCGTAGTGGATCAGCACGACGGGATACCGTCCGCCCTCGCCCGGCAAGACCTTGACGGTCCGTTCCAGATAGCGCCGTGCCAGTCCCATAGCTTGTGGCCGGATCGAGATCTGGTAGCGGCACAGCTCGGCCAGCGGTGTCAGCCCGAACACCTCCAACAGACAGCGCTCGGCCTTGGTGCTAGGCCAAGAGTCGAAACAGGTAGGGCATTCCAACCACTCCAGGTCGTACACCCGCGTGTACTGGGCCGGCGGCGGCGCATCGCCGTCCAGGCGGCACACTCGTCGAGCAAGGCCATGAAAGGCCGAGTGTTTGCCGACGAGGGCCGCCACGTCGATTTCCCAATCGCCGTGGTAGTGCTGCAGGTGCTGAAGCACGGTGGTCAACTGCACGGCGTCCCCCAAGCCGTGACGAAACTTGATAAGCACCCGTGTGACGTCGCCCGCGGGCACGTTTCCCGACGCAGGCGGCGCGTGGAGGTCAGTGGTCCGCGGCGACTCGATGATTGGCGAACTCACGGGCTGGCTCCTTCCGTTATGGGTTCACGACGGTGACTGCGACGCATGAATCGGCGCCCCACGACCGCAGGCCGCCCTGATAGTAGAGCTCGATGCGGCGGATGACGTCGTCGGGCGTGATGAGCTGCATGCACCGCGGAATGCGCAGCTCTGGACTGACCTGGACCGGCTGCTCGCACTCATCGCGGTGATCCTTCACATCGCCGTCGCCGACTAACTGGCAGCGCGACTTCCAGCAGCCGCCCGTCTCGCAGCAAGCCAGTGCGCCGACGGTGCTCAAGAACTGGTGCTGCGGATAGGCTTCCCAGTGCGGCGGTTCCCGGCCGCCGGCGACGACCACGCAGGCTCGCGATCTCGCCCTGCCGGGTGGCGTCGGCGCCGCCGCCGCCAAGTGCATGGCCAAGGTCACTCCGCAGAGCACGCCATCCGCCTGGTACACGAGCCGCACGAGGTCCCGCAGGCTGGTGCGGCCGACGAGATTGACGACCCGCTCCAGTGGCGGATGCCAGTGGCCCACTTCGCCGACTTGCACGAAGCTGAGGCGCCCCGCGAAGTGGTCCACGACCCGCTGGTAGCTGGCCGGGTTCCACCACTTCGCCGTAAAGTCGTATTTGCCGCCGGCGACCACGATCCAGTAGTGCGCCGGGATACCCTGATCCGCCAGCGGAGGCGGTTGTTCTTGCTCCTCCCGCGAAAGGTGGATGTCTCCCCGGAATTGGGTGACCGGGATACGCAGGTTCAATTGCTGTTCGAGGTACTGCGCGTGCCCATGTAAGAAGTGGTACGGCCGCTGGTTGCTCTGGTGCACCAGCGGATAGTGCATGTCGAGGGTCGTGACGGCGGGATCACTGTCATCCAGCGGCGTGATGTAGGGATTGTTGAGCCAGAGTGCCTCGGCCGAGGTGCGCACATCCGTGAGGAAGTGCCCCGGATAGGCGGCATGCAGGTCCCGCACGGCGGCAGTCAGCATCAGCACATCACCGGGACTCTGGAACAGGCGCAAAATGAGCCGTCTCACGTGTGTGGACCCCTTAGCCGCACAGGTTTCAACCAATCCCTAGGCACACGCTTTGCCTAGGTGAGCGGCGCGGCCAGGCCGCTCAGTTACCGCACCTATGAGATAGCGCCGCCAGCAAGGGATCTCCCTAGTCCCTTTGGGAGCGCGGCGCATGCCACTGACAAGCAAGTTTGCCTACGATGTGATCGTGGTGAAACGCCCGCCAGGCTTCCGGCCGATCGGCTGCCGCGACGCGCCGGCGGCAGCCGACGAGATGGCCACGCTCCTGCGGTCCGTGCCGCGCTGGGCCGCCGCCGCGTTCTGCCGCGGCTTCAATCAGGCCGAAAGCCTTCAGCCCTACGGCGTGTGGGCCGTCATGAAGCCCAGCCGCCCCGCGCCGGCCAACAACGGTCACTATCGAAACAGGCACTAAGTCTGAGTCGCTTGAGCCGGCTCGTGCCGGCCAACGCTACGCTGGCGCGGCTCCGGCCCTCCCTGCTTGCGCTGCCGCGGATGCCGCTTCGCGCTGGCCTCAGCTCCTGGCAGGCGCGTAAATCCTACACGCGCGTTGCACTCTCATCCGCTCTCAGCACTGGCAAAGCCAGTGAGACCCGCGGGGAAGAAGTTTGTAATTGCTTCAATTCGCTACTCTCACGGCGGGCGGCGGGCATCTGTCGGGCGAAAAGGTGCCAGGAACCTTTGTTCGGCCGGACTCCCCGGGCCGACCCGGGCCGAGGACCCATGAGTCGCCGGAGGCATTGGGGATCGCGGTTCCGGTGCGAAAAGGTTCCTGACACCTTTTCTCCTTATTCTCCTCCAGGAGCAACCCGAGCGACCCGTGGCATGCCATGAGTCTATCGGCCAAGCTGCCGGCCGAAAAGAGTCGCGTCCCCTTTTCTTCCTTGATTTCCTAGCAGGTGCCAATTCCAAAATCAATGAGTCCTGCCCCCTTTGATTTCCCCCTTTCCTGTCCCCCTTCCTTTCCTATCGCTTAGTAAACATTGTTTCGTCGAGCTTTGCGTTGACGTCCTCGACCTCGAATAACTGAACACACCGAGTTGACCGGATGCGTCCGGTGAAGCCACCTCCCCCGAGGTCTCTCTGAACACGCTTCTGCTCCTCAGAGGCATCCTTGTCCAAACGGCGGATAAGAAGAGTCTCCTTATCCACGTAAAATGTCCAGGTAGCGATCTCCCGAGGGCAGACGATACGATAACACTGATGCTCTCCGACCTTCTCCTCGCCCGTCAGATTTGCCTTCGTGGCGAACGCTG
>JBGQHD010000369.1:0-5754 GCA_041497795.1 Planctomycetia bacterium | reverse complement strand
CGAATCCGCCGGCCTGCCCGAGCAGATTCTCGGCGCGTATCCCGGGCGGCGGCTGCGTATTCCCGTGCGGCCGCAAGTGAGAAGCCTGAACCTGTCCAATGCCGTGGCGGTAGCCGCGTATGAAGCTCAACGGCAATGGCTGGATCGTGCCGCAGTGACCGTTGAAGCGAACCCAACTGCCACCTGAGGAAATCGGGAGGCTGTTGATGCACCGCAAAGGAACAGTCCCCTATGCCCACTTGGTGGGCGCCAAAGCCGGCCCGTTGCCTGCGGCCGTCCAGCCTCAACTCGCCACGCTGGCCACCAGGGCCCCCGACGGCGATCAATGGCTGCACGAGATCAAGTTCGACGGCTATCGCATGATCTGCCGCATCGACGACGGCCGCGTCGAGCTTGCCAGCCGCAATCAGAACATTTGGACCGACCGCTTCCGCTTTCTGGCGGAAGCGGCGACGCAGTGGCCGTTCCGGCAGGCGATCCTGGATGGCGAAGTCGTGGCCATGCGGCCCGACGGCACCACCGACTTCGAGCTGCTCCAGACCGCGTTCCGCGACCATCGCGAAAGGGACCTGCTCTATTACGTCTTCGACATCCTGTATTTCGACGGCTGGGACTTGCGCGGCGTGCCGCTCGAAGGGCGCAAGCAGCTCTTGGCCGAGCTTGTCGCGGCGACGTCCGAGCCGGGCCCGCTGCGCCTCAGCCAGCACATCGAAGGCAAGGGACCGGCGGTCTTCGACCGAGTGTGCCAGACGGGGGCCGAAGGCATCGTCTCCAAGCGCCGCGACCGGCCTTACACGCCGGGACGCAGCTACGACTGGCTGAAGATCAAGGGCCACCAGACGGCGGAGTTCGTCGTCGGCGGCTACACGCCCCCCGAGGGCTCGCGAATCGCCTTCGGGGCACTGTTGCTGGGCTATTACCACGACGAGGGGCAGTTGGTCTACGCCGGCAAGGTCGGCACCGGTTTCGATCGACGGGCACTCAAGGACATCCTGGCGCGGCTGGAACCGCTGCGTCAGCCTCGCTCGCCGTTCGCCAAGGTGAAGGGAGTGGCCGAGCCGGAGCGTGGTGCTTTGTGGGTCAAGCCGGAGCTGGTCGCGCAGGTGAGATTCGGTAACTGGACGCGCGACGGCGTACTGCGGCACCCGTCGTTCCAAGGCTTGCGGGAAGATAAGCCGGCGAGCGCGGTGCGGCGCGAGGAGCCTGTGCCCGTTGCCGAAGCGGTGCGGGAGTCGGCCAAGCGAAAGGGACGCGCGGTGACCGAAAGCGATTCACGTGGGCGAGTCTCTCCGAGACTCGCACCCGCGTCTCGGAGAGACGCGGCCACGTGCCGGCGAAGGCGGCGTCACGGCTGGCGCAACCGTTGCAGTCGGCAACTCCGGACAGGTTTTCCTCAACGTTTCCCGACGCATCACCCGATATCTGCACCCAAGACGGACAGATTCCCTTCATGCTGCGCTGAGAAAACCCCATGCTGCGCCGCTATCAAGTCGTTGTCGTCACGCTGGCTGTGCTCGTCGTGGGCACTTGGCTGGCGGTAAGCGTCGTCGCCCAACAGGGCCCGATGTCCCAGCCGCAAGGCCAGCCTTACCCGCAGGGGCAAGCCAACCCTCAACCAGGCCAGGGGACGTCGCAGCCGCCGTCCACGTTCCTGTGGGACAACCTCCGCCAGGGCCTGTTTGGCCCGTCGCAGCCGCAGCCGCAGCCCTACCAGGGAAACCCGCAGGGCATGAATCGCGGCACTCCGCAAAGCATGACACAGCGCACCGCGGTCATGCAGCGCCAGGCAGACCGCGGCGGCATGTCCGGCGGCAACCCTCAGCCGACTCCCCAAACTCAACCGCAGGGCGGCGGCTGGCCGTTCCAGGACCAGATTCAGGGCTTCGTCGGCTCGGCCAACCGCCAAAACGCCAACCCGCCTCTGCCGCAGGGCCAGATGCACAACCAGGGGCCGGGCAACCAAGGGCCCAGCGGCCAGACCTGGCGCACAGGCGCTCCGCCGCAGCAAGCTTCGGCGAACACTTCGCAGCGCGTCCCGACGCGCCCGTCCGGCGGCCCCGATTACCGCGTCGGCGCGCGGACCGATGCGACGGCCCCGTCAAATCGCGGAATGGTCGGACCGGTCACTCCGCCGGCCGAGACCATCGAAGACCAGCGCGTGGCGCCTTCGATCCCGGCACCCAGCCGCCGGACCGATACCTCGACCCGCCGTGCGCGGACCGAGGACCGCGCGATCACCACCGACAGCGGCGTGACCAGCTCGCGGCGCACGACCCCGCAGCCACGGGAAGAAGAGCCGCCCCGCCCGCCGGCACGTGCGGCGACGCCGCCGGAAAGCGCCGGCAATGTCGGTCAGCAAGACACGGCCGGGCCTGCCTCTCGGCGGCCTTCGCCAGCCAGCGAGCGGCCGGATCCCGAGGCGACCGTAGCGCGGCCGACGCCCGCGCCACCCGCGGCGCTGGAATCCCCCGGCCCCGCGCCGCGGGAAGTCCGCCCCGCCACTGCGGAGCCGTCGATTCCCCGCGTGACGCCAGCCCCCGGCGCGCGCCCCGACCCAATCCCCGGCAACGAGAACGTGCTGTTCCGCCGGCTCGGCCCGGCCCTCGTCGTCGAGACGCTCGGCCCGCGGCGGATCGTCGTGGGCAAGGAGGCCGCCTACCGCGTGGTGCTGCGGAACATGGGTGACGTCGCCGCCGGTCAGGCCGAAATCACCGTGCAGGTGCCCACCTGGGCCGACGTGGCCGGTGCCACGCCGACACGCGGCAAGATGACCTTGCCCGCCTCGTCGAGGTCGGAAGTCGGATTGAAGTGGCAAGTACCCGGCCTGCGCGCCGGCGGCAGCGAAGAACTGACCCTGCGGCTCGTGCCCCACGAGAGCCGAGCGATGGAACTGGCCGTGTCGCTGCAAACGGCGGCGATCGACTCGCAGTTCAGCGTGGAAGTCCGCGAGCCGAAACTGCAACTGGCCATCAGCGGACCCAAGGAAGTCCGCTACGGCGAGAAGGCGGTTTACGAGCTGACATTCTCCAACCCCGGCTCGGCCGACGCCGAGAACGTGCTGGTGCGGCTGCTGCCCATCGATCCGGGCGACGAGGCCGACACGCACGAAATCGGCACGATTCCGGCCGCTTCCAAGCAATCGGTGGAGATCGAGCTGGTGGCCCGGCAGACGGGCACGCTGTCGATCCGCGCCGAGGCCACGGCCGAATGCGGCCTGAAGTGCGACGCGCTCCGCGAAGTCACGGTGCTCAAGCCGGAGCTGAAGGTCGAGGTCTCCGGACCGAAGTTCCGCTACGCCCGCACCATCGCCACGTATCAGGTCCGGGTCACGAATCCCGGCAACACGATCGGCCGCGGCGTGCAGGTGGGCGCGATGCTGCCGGCCCAGGCGAACTTCGTCTCGGCCTCCGGCGGCGGCCAGAAGGAAGAGGGTGCCAACAACATCCGTTGGAAGGTGCCCGACCTGGCGGCCGGCGGCGAGCAGGTCTTCGAGCTCAAGTGCGAGCTGGCGGCCGGCGGCACGAACCGCATCCAGGTGGCAGCCCTGGCCGAGACCGACCTGCGCGACACGGCCTTCATCGCCACCGAGGTCGAGGCCCTGGCCGACGTCGATCTGGACGTGCACGATCCCAAGGGTCCGCTGCCCGTCGGCGAAGACGTGACGTACGAAGTGGTGATCCGCAACCGTGGCGGGAAGAGCGCCGACAACGTGCAGGTCGCCGCCTACTTCTCCGACGGCATCGAGCCGATGCAGGTGCTGGGCCAGCGCCACCAAATCGAGACGGGCAAGGTGACCCTGGAGCCGATCGTTCGGCTGGGACCGGGCGAGCAGATCGTGGCCCGCATCGTCGCCCGCGCCTCCAAGCCCGGCAACCACGTGTTCCGCACCGAGGTGCAATGCACGAGCCTGGAGCTGAAGCTCTCCGAGCAGAAGACGACGCGATTCTACGGCGAGGAGCCGACGGCCAAGCCCGCCGCCCATCCGGCCGGGCCAAGCCATTCCGAGGACGCCGGCCACGACGGCTCGGCGATCGAGCCAGCGGCGGGCGAAGCCGCGGAGAAGGTCACGCCGTCGCATCCCAAGCCGGTGGACGCCAGTCAGACGCCTTCGTTCCTCGTGCCGCAACCCGGGCCGGGAACGCCGCGGTAGCCACGAGAAAGGGGTCGTTCCCAGGCTGCCAACTTCGTGCGTCCACGTGGCTGCCGTTGCTTCTTGCCCGCTCGGCTATAATGATTGACGACCCACAGGCCCCATTGGGACCGTGGGTGAACCGCGGCGCCACCGAAGGTTCGTCATTCGAGCCTTCGTGGTTCATTCGTCATTCGTGCTTCGTCATTCGTCCTTCGCCCGCCGCATGCTCTTCGTTCTGGCCATCTATCTCGCGCTGATCGTGCTGGCTTCGCTGGGCGGCGGCTGGCTCACCGCGCGCATGCGCCTGACTCACACCCGCATGCAGCTCATCATGAGCTTCGTGGCCGGCCTGATGCTGGGCGTGTGCTTTCTGCACATGGTCCCCCATTCCGTGCAGGCGACGGGCTCGGCCGACGTCAGCATGATCTGGCTTGTGACCGGGCTGTTGACCACGTTCTTCTTGATCCGCGCGTTCCAGTTCCATCAGCACGTCTCGGCCGAGGGGGACGACGGGCACGCTCACGTTCACCAGGCTTCGCACGAGCACCGCGCAGAGCCGCACGAGCAGGGCATGGCGCAGCACGAGCAGGGTATGGAGCCGCACGACCACGACGGCCACCAGGGCCACGTCTGCGAGCACGGCCACCCGGCCGACCTGGCCCACGCCCGGCCGCACGAGCTGAGCTGGGTCGGCGTGTTCATCGGCTTGGCGCTGCACAGCGCCCTGGATGGCGTGGCGGTGGCGGCAGCCGTTTCCGCCGACCCACGAGGTGCTAACGGCGGCTGGTACTTGTTCGGGCTGGGCACGTTCCTGGGAGTGCTGCTGCACAAGCCGCTGGATGCTCTCTCCGTCACCTCGCTGATGGTCGCCGGCGGTTGGCCGCTGCGAGAGAGTCGGCTGGTCAACCTGGCCTTCGCCCTGATGTGCCCGCTGGGGGCCGCGGCGTTTTATCTGGGCATCGGCATGGCCGACGTGCACCACGACGTGGCCGTAGGTTGTGCCCTGGCGTTTTCCGGCGGCGTGTTCGTCTGCATTGCCTTGGGCGACCTGCTGCCCGAGCTGCAGTTCCACACGCACGACCGCCTCAAACTGTCGTTCGCGCTGCTGTTTGGCGTGGCGGTGGCGATGAGCGTGTGGCTGCTGGAGCCGCCGCACGTGCACGGAGGATAAGGGCGCACGCTGGATTCACGACCGACGCCCGTCGCGACGCATTAGAGCCGATCTTCCTCGTCGGGCTCCACGTCGGTGGCCTTTGCCAGCGCCCGCTCGAACTTCTTTCGACGCCCACGCTTCGCCCTCTGGCCCAGGTAATCCTCCGTCATCAGGGCCGACACTTTCTCGGCCAGTGCCAGCGTGACCAATTGATTGATGGACACGCCCTCTTTCTTGGCCAGCTCGCGTGCTTGCTCGTGCAGCGATTGGGGGAGGCGGAGACTGATGGTGCTCATGACAGCTCTCCAATTTCCTGCAAGAAGTCCTTAGCCGTCAGGACTCGAAGTCCGAATCGATCTACACCGCGGAAGTCCGCACGATTGTAAGTAATGATCGCCGAGGCGCCGGAGGTCAACCGTCCCGGTGCGACCACAGCACCGGCAACCGCGCAACGCTTCCGCTTCTCGAT
>JBGQHD010000368.1:0-5765 GCA_041497795.1 Planctomycetia bacterium | reverse complement strand
CGCTCACTCCCCCAGCTTCTCCAGCCGCTTCTTGGCCAGCGGCACTTTGTCGCTCTTGGCGAACTTGGCGATCAGCTCCCTGTAGCGCTCCTTCGCCTTGGGGACGTTGCCCAGTTGCTCCAGGCAGCGGGCCGCTTCGTACAGGCCGTTGGCTTGCCAGGTCTCGTAACCGAAGCCTTGCCAGACGGTGTAGAAGTGCTTGATCGCCTCTTGCAGGCTCTTTTTCTTCTCTTCTGGCGTGGCAGCGGTGACCGCTTTCTCGAAGTGGATTTCGCCGATCATAAAGCGGGCCTTCGCCGCCACCTCGTTGATGGTCTTGGTGGCGATGGTCTCGTACAGCTCCAGGGCCTTTTCCTTGTCGCCCAGGTAATGATGCGCCTGGGCCTCCTCGTAAGAGACCTCGTACAGCGACTCGAACTTGGGGTGCTTCGCCGCGAAGCCCTTCACGAGTTCCAGCGCCTGCTCGTGGTTGGCCAAGGCCCGCTTCTGCTCGGCGGCGTTCGGGCCGGCCTTGGCGTACTCTTCGACGCCGATCTTGTTGCACGACTCGGCGGCGTGCCAGATGGCCGTGGGGGCGAAGCGGCCCTCCGCGTGATGCTTCACGTACGCCTCGAGCGCCGGTCGGCCGGCGGAGAACTTCGACTGCCGATACAGACACTCCCCGACCATAAACTCCGCGTCCGGGGCGAACTCTCCCTTGGCCCACTCGCCCAACTGGTACTCAAACGTCTTCAGAGCATTGTCGAAATCGTCCTGGTGGTAGTAACACCAGGCGTATTTGTGCATGGCCCGCTCACGCTGCGAGGCGGCCCGCTGGGCTGCGATCTTGCCAGCCGCGGCCAGCTTTTGAACCTGCTCGTCCAGGGAAAAAAATGCATTCGCCGCGCCGCGGAACGCCTTGGCGGCGTTCTCCTTGTATTCCACTTTCTCCGGATTCTTCTGCGACAGTTTCTGCTGGGTTTCTCCTTCGTGGAAGCGAATCTCGCCGACTTGGAGCAAGGCGTCCAGGGCGAGCGGATTGTCGGGGTGCTTGGAAGCCAGCTCGTCAAACCGCTGCAGGGCGCGGTCGCTCTTTCCCTGTTCGGCCAGCGCCCAGCCCAGCTCGAACAGCACGTCGGCCGCATGGGCGTACTTGGGCTCGTCGGTCAGGATCGAGGTGAACGTCTTCTCGGCGTCGGCGGGCTTCTTCTGGGCCGCCTGGCACTTGCCGATCTCGAAGCGGATGTCTGGTTTCTTGGCGCTGCGCGGCTCAAGGGAGAGATACTTGGTCAGGTCAGCCTCGGCTTTGTCGAACTGCTTCGACTTCTGCAGCGCCGTGCCGCGCGCCAGGTAGGCCAACTTCGCCTGCGCATGTTGGGGGAATTCGTCGATCACCTTGGTGAAGGTGGCGACTGCCTCCTCAGCCTTTCCCTGGTTCGTGTAGGTCCAGCCCAGTCCGGACAGCGCGAACGGCGCGTAGAGCGTTTCCTTGCGGTCGATCACCCATTGGTATTCCTCGGCGGCGGTCTTGTAATCCTCCAGCTCGTAGCTGCACTCGGCCAACTGGTAGTGGGCATCGACCAGCACGTTGCTGTCCTTCACCTCCAGCACCTTGCGGAGATGGCCCACTGCCTTCTTGTACTCCTTGAGCTGCCGCAGCGCGCGGGCGAGTACCAGACCGGCGTCGTCGGCCAGCGGCCAATCGGGGGGCGCGACTTCGAGCGACGTCTCCAACGATTTGACCGCCTCGGCGTGCTGACCTAGCTCGACCTGGCTGCTGCCCAGCAGATAGTTCGCCTCGGCCCGGAGGAGCGGACGCTTGATCGAGGCGAGATTGGCCTTGAACGCCGTGGCCGCGGCATCGAACTTGCGCTGCAGATACGAGCACTGGCCCAGCCGCACGCGCCACAGTTCCTCCTCGGCGTGCTTCGGCACCGTGTCGATCAGTTGCTGGTACAGCGGGGCGGCCTTGTCGTACTGTTTCGACTGCAGCAGGCTCTCGGCCTGCACGAACCGCACCTCGTTGGCCAGCGTGCTGTCTTTGTGTTTGGTGAGGAACTCGTCGGCGTACTTGAGCGCCGTGGTGAAATCGTCGGTCTTCATCGCCGCGAAGGCCGCGTTGTAGAGCGCCTGCTGAGCGATCCGCGCCACGGGCGCCTTGCCGGCCACCTCGTAGAAGACCGCCACGGACTCCTTGCGCTGCTCGGGAATGTCGAACAGCGCGTCGCCCCGGTCGAGCATCAACTCGGCCTCAAACGGCGTGCCCTTGGCCGAGGGGAGGGCGGCATCGACCACCTTCAGCGCCTCGGCGGGCTTGTGCTCCTGCAAGAAGCTGCGGGCGGTCCAGTGGCCGGCCTCGGCCGCAGGCTTCCCGCCGGCCGGGATCACCTTGCCCAAGGCGGTGCGGGCCTTGTCGTGCTGCCCGGCCAGGTAAGCGCTCTTGCCCCCTTCCAAGTTCGCCAAGCTCGGTTCGACGTTCTTCAGCTTGGGGAACTTGTCGGGAATGCTCAGGTACAGGTCGGCCGCTTCGGCGTGCTTGTTCCGTCGCGAGTAGCTCTCGGCCAGCCGCAGCGTGGCGTGGTCGGCCAGCGGGAAGTTCTTGGCGTCGGCGGCCGACTGCAGCCACTTCTCGGCCTCACTGAACTGCGTGAGCTCCAGCAGCGTCTCGCCGTAGCGCATGCGGACTTCGTTGAGCAGCGGATGCTGCTTCAACTCTTCGTGGTTGAGGAACGTGGAATACGCTTGGGCGGCCGCCTCCCGCTTCTCTTGCTCCTGCAGCGTGAAGCCCTGGGAATACAGCGCGTCGCCCAGCTTGGTGCTCTTGGGGAAGTCCTTGGCCACGGCGGCATAATCGGCGGCGGCCTGGTCCTTCTTGCCCAGCGCGTAATTCGCTTCGGCCCGATAGTAGTAGCCCAGGTCGGTTTGCGTGCCCTTGCCCTTGGGCCATTGCTTGAGCTGGGCGTCGAACGTGGCGACGGCCTTTTGGATGGACTCGTTTTTCTTGGTCTCCCGCCCCACCTCGAGCTGCTCGGCCCCCAGGTAGAGATAGGCCCGCTCCAGGTGCTGATTCGCCCGCTCGACGGCGTCGCGAGTTTCCTTGTCCTTCGGCTCCGGGTTGGCCTTGAGGAACGCCTGGAAGGCGGCGATGGACGGCTGAAAAGTCTCGACGGCGTCGGCGTGCTTCCTCGTCTTCAGGTAGCAGACGCCGAGGTTGAACCGAGCATACGGCGTCAGCCGGTGGTCCGGATGGTCTTTGAGGAACTTCGTCCAGGCGTCGATCGCCGTATCGAACAGGTCGTCGTTCTGAAGCTGCACCGCCCCGCGATACTTCGCGGGGGCGGGGTCCTGATCTTGGGCGACCGTCTGACGCGCCGCCGTGGCCGAGAGCACCATCGCCGCCAGGGCGGCCAGCCCCAGGGCACGAACCATCCGGGGGGCATTCGTCATACGCATCACACATCCTCCGTTGCGGGATTGTGCCGAGTTGCGGCGAGGTTACACGGCGGGCCGCCCTTCCTCCGTGGCTAGCCGCCGCTGGATGCAGTTTGCATGCCCGAATCGGCCGGGCAACGGCCGCCGGCCGCGCGGGCCGACGATGCGAAAAAACCTCGCTGCCGCCGGTCTTGCCGAGCCGACTGGGCCACTGCGCGGCTCTCAACCGTTTCGACGGGGCCATCGGCCGCAAGATTCCCTGGCGCTGCCCGGCGACATGTCTTTGTTCATTTTACACGTGCGGCTCGCGGGACAAACCTCGGCGGGGCGATTTTGCAGGGTTGGCCGGTGTTTTCCCGATGCGCCGGTCGCCTCATCACACGAACCCGACGCGCAAGCGAGGGTGGGCGGCGGACTTACCCTCGCTTGCGCGTCGGGTTAGTGTGCGGCCACGGCGACGGCACCGCTGTCAGGGCTGGCACCGTGCCGGGCACCGCGATGGCCACCCGCTACGTCACTTCCCCGGGGCTTTGGCCAACAAGCCCTTCCAGAACTTCTCGGCCTGATCGTACTCCGCGACGACCTCCTGGCGCTGGATCGGGTCGCGCACCGCCTGTTCGACCTGCCGGCGGCGCTCGGCCAGCCAGTCGATGAAGAACTGCACGGAGGCGCGCTGGACCGGCCGGGCCGCGTCGCCGACCTCGACGTAGAACGGCCCCGTGGACGCGAAGCAGAACGTATCCGGGCGATCGGCGATGGCCCGCACGAGAAACCAGCCGCTGTGGCGGAAGGTCAGCTTCGCCCGCCGGCGGTGCGAGGACGCACCGTGCGAAGAGGCGTCGTCCAGGTCGATGGTCTCGCTCACTCGGCCATCGACCACAATCTCGATCTTCTTCACTCGGTCCAGACTCTTCAGCGAGACGTCCAGCTCGATCGGCACGGCTTCATTGGCGGCGGCGCGGAACACCTCGCCGGGCAGCTTCTCGTTGGCGGTGACCACCAGAAGCGGGCCGTTCGTCACGAAGCACTGCCCGGCCTTGAGGTTCTTCCACCAGGCGTCGTATTCCAGCTTCGGCCCCACGTGCACGTAGACGCGGTTGTGCCCCACCGGATTGGGCAGCACGCCTGAGGCGCTGCCGGCCGACGGCGGCAGCCGCAGGCCGCAGTTGAGCGCGTGATAGTAAATCTCCTGCGTCCAGAGGCCGTTGCCCTGCGGGTCGGGCAGGCGCTTATCGTCGCGGCGGCGGCCCCAGGCTTCGCCCGGATAGACGCCGCGGCGCCACATGTGATTGTGGGCGATGCCGATGGAATCGACCCCGCTGGCCAGCCACAGCGGCAGGTCCCACCAGAACGGCTTCTCGACATCGATCCACGCACGTGGCCGCGTCTCTCCGAGACGCGAAGGCGAGTCTCGGAGAGACTTGTCCACGTGACCGGCCTGGCGCCGCGCTTCGCGGAGGAACCGCACCGACAGCGGATACTCCCGCTCCGCCTCCGCGATCGCCAGTGGCGCCTGGAGGCCGAAATAGAGCAGTGCTCCGCCGCCGCGCTCGTCCTCGCCGGCCATCACGTGGTAGAACCGCCGCTCGTCGAACCGCCGCAAGAGCGGCTCCGGGGGCTTGTCGTCCTTCCACAGGTTTCGCTTGTTCCACCAGGTGATCACCGGCGCGACGTGCAGGTCTTCGGCCCGCATCAGAAGCTCGATCTGATCCAGCGGCCGGTGGACGTGCAGATCGCCGCCATACCATCCATCGCGTGCCATGTCGGCGAAGCGAGCCAGGTTCGCGGCCAGCGTGTGGTCGCGCCCCGCGCGCAGCTCGATGCGGCCGGAAAGCCGTCGGTGCTCCGGCCCGCGCTCGATCTCGTACTTGTACTCGCCCGCCGGCAAGGGAATCGCCGCCCGGCCGGGGCAAACGAAGTGGTCTTTCCAGAACGGCTGCCCCGGCGCGGCCTGCGGCTTGCCGGCCGCATCGGTGAGATGGATGCGGCACGGCAGCGGCCGGCCTTGCTCGTCGTTGATCTCGAAAGTCAAAGTCGAGCGAGGCTCGTCGGCCGCAGCCTGCTCGCTTGCAGAAAACACGCCGCAGAGCGGCACGAAGAGCACGATCGCTCGCCACATGGCACACCGCCTGTTTGAACCAGGGACTTCGTCTGAGCTTTGTCAGAAAACCCACACTAGCCCGACGCGCAAGCGAGGGAGAACGACCGTTTTCCCTCGCTTGCGCGGTTGCGCGTCGGGCTAGCGTGGCGGCCGAGAGTTTTCTGACAAAGCCTAGGGTCTCAGTCCAGGATACTTCTGCCCAGCACCTCTCTGCACTGTGCCAGCACATCGTCCCACACGGCCGGCGGCTGTG
>JBGQHD010000367.1:0-5792 GCA_041497795.1 Planctomycetia bacterium | reverse complement strand
CACCCACGGTCCGCGAACCGAACATCCCGCTGCTGGTGCTGCCCGTCGAGCCGGCAGAGGAGCCGCCCAAGGAGGTGACCTGGGCGGTGGCGCACTGGGTGAGCCAGGCGGAGACCGCCAGAGCACCGACTCCCACCACCACGAGCTTTGGCATGCGACGACTCATTTCCAGACCTCGCTTGTTGTCCGCGTTTGTGTCCGAGAAGTCGGCAATCGGCCCGGTCCAACCCGGGGAAGCGCACAACTCCGACCGATCAAACCCTGTACTACTCTAACAGGTTCCGCGGGCTGCGTCGTTTTCTGCCGCGGTTTTTCCGCGGGCTGACAGGGCGGCGCCGGGCCACTCTGGGCTTGCGGACCCGCAAAGTGCTTACTAATCTCGACTTCCGCGAAACTTGCCCGCGGAAGATCAGGTACAAGCCGTACCGCCGGTATTGACGGTCCGTGCGTCATCGCCGCACCTCTGACTCTTGGGGGGCCTCCTTCGTGTATTCGACTCGCCGCCTGCGACGTGATTTCCTCATCGCCTCGGTCCTGGCCCTTTTGGCCGCCGGCACGGCCGCAAACCCGGCACGGGCCCAGCGCCCCTCGGCCGCCAACCTGCTGCCGGACAACACCGTGGCCTATCTCTCGGTGGCCGACACGAACGACCTCTCCAAGCGGTTCATGCAGACCGCCATGGGGCGGATGAGCCAGCAGGAGAAGATGAAGCCGCTGGTCGCGCAAGTCTACAAGGAGGTGCAGGACCTCGCCGCGCCGCTGGAAGACCTGATCGGCCTGACGTTGGCCGACCTGCTCGGCGTGCCGCAGGGCGAGTTCACGCTGGCGGTCGTGGCCCCCAAGGGAGAAATACCCGCCTTCGTCGGCCTGCTCGACGTCAAGGAACAGATCGTGGCCGTCGAGGCGATGCTCGAGAAGGCCGACAAGGTGCTGCGCGACAACGAGGCCGTCAAGACCACCGAAAAAGTCGGCGAGACGTCGATCGTCGTCTACAAGATCGCCGGCACGGCGCAGCGGCAAGTGGCCTACTTCGAGCGGGCGGGCACGCTCGTCGTGGGCACCAACCTCCGCGTGCTGAAGAAGCTGTTGGCGGCCTGGGACGGCGATCAAAAAGACACGCTGGCCGCCAGCAAGAAGTTCTCGACCATCATGGACCGCTGCCGGGGCAGCCGGAAGGACCGGCCGCAGGTCAACTGGTTCGCCGACCCGCGCGGCCTGTTCCGCTCGCTCACGCAAAACAACGACGCCATCCAGTTCGGCCTCACGCTGCTGGAAGAGCAGTTGGGCCTCAAGGGGCTCCAGGCCGTCGGCGGCAGCCTGACGCTGGCCACCACCGATCCGGCGGCCCAGTTCGACAGCATCTCGCACGTCCACATCCTGCTCGACAACCCGCGGGAGGGCGCGCTGAAGGTCTTCGCCCTGGGCAGCGGAGACGCGATGCCGGAAAAATGGGTGCCGCGCGACGTGGCCAGCTACGCCACCTTCCACTGGCATCTGAAGACGACCTACAAAGAGGTAGCCAAGATCATCGACACGTTCGGCGGCGAGGGCTTCACCGCCAAGCGCGTGCAAAGCGGCTTCAGCCAGATCGGCATCGACTTCGAGAAAGAGTTCCTGCCGGCGATCGACAACCGCTTCAGTCACCTCACCTGGATGCAAAAGCCGATCACGCCCACCAGCCAGATGCAGGTCTTCGGCCTGAAGTTGAAGGACGGCGAGGCCAGCCGGCCGCTGCTGGAAAAAGCGATGGCCAAGTTCGAGGCCCGCTTCGAGAAGGTCACCTCCGCCGCCGCGCCGTACTATCGCTTTATCCCCCTGGGGCCGGACGTCGAAGGGCAGCCCCCCCGGCCGCAGCCGTGCGTGGCCCTGCTGGGCGACTACCTGCTCTTCAGCGACCGTCCGGCGGTGATGGAGCAGGTGATGAAGACCTCGCTGGGCCAGGAATCGCTCGGCGGGGCGGCCGATTACAAGCTGATCGCCAGCCAGGCCGCCAAGCAAGCCGGCGGCGCGCAGCCCGCCATGATCTCCTTCAACCGGCCCGAGGAAGGCATGCGGTTCATGTACGACTTGATCAGCGGCGAGCGGCAGTTGCTCCGCCGCGCGGCCGAGAACAACCGCTTCGTCGAACGGGTCAACAAGGCGCTGGACGACAACCCGTTGCCGCCGTTCGAGACCTTGAGGTCGTTCCTCGCGCCGGCCGGGTCCGTGCTGATCGACGAGGCCACCGGCATCCACTACATCGCCTTCGGCATGAAGCCGGCCCAGCAATAACGACTGGCGAGCTCCTGGCGAGCGGGGGGCGTAAGCCCCCTGATAAGCAGCGCCCTATGCGCTCTACGGCCGAGCGTCTCGCGCCTTGCGCCATCCGCCCCCCGGCTGCGCATTTGGGTGCCGCCCCGCCGTCGCCGTTCCCCCCACCGCCGATTCCAGCGATCGGCGCGACGGGATCTTGAGAAACGCGCCGATCGGCAGAATGTCGGTGTTCTTCACCAGCGCCGGGTTCGCGCGCCGGATCGCCTCGGCCAGCGCGGCATTGCCAAAGTAGCGCTCGGCCAGCGACGGCAGGGTGTCGCCGTCCACCACTTCGTGCAATTGCCAGTCGTCGTCGGCCTCAGTCTGGGCTGCGCGCGCAGACGACGCCGCGGCTTGGCCCACCAGGGGGACCGCCCGGCCGGACAACGCGGCAGCGGACGATCCGGTGTCGGATGAGGCGGAAACGGATGCGGCCGCCTCGGGCACGGTGAGCAGCGGCAGCGGCGGCGCCGTCGGGCCGCCCGCGGCCACCCCGCTGCCCGCCGGCTTGCGCTGCCCCTTGACTGCGGCGGGCGCGTCGGCCGCCTTGTTCCGCCAGCCGTCCGCTGCCGCGCCGGCGGCCAGCAGGGGGGCCTGGTCCGGTTGCCGCAAGGCCAGTCCGCCGTCGGAGCGATCGGCGGGCGCCGCCGCTTCTTCCGGCGTCTTGCGGAACAAGCCCGCCGTCACCGCGCCGGCGACCAGCAGGCACAGGGCGATGCCAATTCGAGTGGAAGCTTGCATGGAGGTTGTGAGCAAATGCTAGCTGACCGAGGATCAGTCGTTTCCCTCATTCGACCGGATCGCCGGCCGCGGACCAGGGGGAAAGCGTCGCAAAGAGGCCAATTCGCCGCGGCGCCGGTCCGGTAAAGTGGTCTGGCGAAAGTTTGCCGAGTAGGTGCCGCGAGCCGAGCGGGACAATCCGCGTGGCGAGCGTCGCAGCGTCAGCTCGAAGTGCTCGTCGGGCTGACGCCTCGACGCTCGCTGTCCGGTCCGCTCGGCTCGCGGGACCTGCTTCAGCTCGTCTAGGCAAACTCTGCGGCCACTCGAGCGATTCCTGGCCGAACGGACCCCGTTCGGCCGAAGAGAGACGATGACATCGGAACCGTTCCGGGCATGGACGCGCCCACGGTGTGCCAGCGCGGACGCCAATCCGCCGCGCACCGCCGCAAGTGTCGCCTGATGCGACGCACTTCGCGCCGCGTATCCCATGCCTGAAGAATCCCGCCGTCGTCTCGACCTCGTTGCGCTCGGCCTGTTGGCCGCGCACATCTTCCTGGCCGTCGCGCTCTTGACGTATGACCCGGCCGACCCGCCCAGCGCGCTGACGTTCCCGCCGCGCGCGCATACCGCCAACGCCTGCGGGCCGCTGGGGGCGTTGGTCGCCCGTGGGCTGTTCAGCGGCTTCGGCGTGGGGGCGTATTATCTGGCGGTCTCTTCCGGCACCGTCACCATGCTGCTCTTGCTGCGGCGCACGATTCACGGCCCCGCGGTCCGCTTGCTGGGTTGGCTGCTGACGCTCATTGCCCTGTGCACCCTGGCGTCGTTCGGCCTGCCGCGGCTGGCGCCCGGGCCGGTGATTGGCGCGGGGGGTTACCTGGGCGCCGTGGGACGCGGACTGCTGGAGACGCACTTCGCCCGGACGGGTTCGTTCATCCTGATCATCAGTGTGCTGCTGGGCGGCGTGACGCTGTGCCTCGAGGGGCTGATCGCGCGCACCCTCCGGCTGGCCTGGCGAGTCGTGCAGGGCGGGCTGGGCAGCTTACGGAGCGGTGCCGCTGGCGGCGAGCCGGAGGTCAAGCGGCGTACGAAGATCAACCTCGATCCTGCCGCCGCGCCGGCGGCGGCCCCGGCCACCGGAGCGGGCAAGAAGAAGCGGAACGACGTGCAGGCCAAGCGGCCGCCGCCGCCCCCCGCGCCGGTCGAGAAGCCGGCGGGAAAGAAGGGGGCCGACAAGCAACCTGAAGAAGCCGCCGCGGCCCTGGTGCCCATCAAGACCCCCGCCCCGCCGGACGAAGCCGAGCCGGAGCCCAAGCCCAGCATGGCCCAGCGGCTGGCCTCGGCCTTCCGCATCAAGAGCCGCCGCGACAAGGTCAACGACGAGATGCGGGCCGATCTCGATGCCGGCAGCCACAGCCGCCAGGTCTCCGACTACGAGCTGCCGCCGGTGGACCTCCTGCAAGAGGCCCAGCCGATCAGCTTCGACAAGCAAGAGAAGGAAATCCGCCACCGCGCCCAGCTCCTGGAAAAGACCTTCGCCGACTTCGGCTTCAACGTCAAAGTCGTGGAGATCGAGACCGGCCCCGTCGTCGCCCAGTACGAAGTGGAGCTGGAGGCCGGCCTGCGGCTCAGCAAGATCACGAGTCTGGCCGACGACCTGGCGGTGGCCCTGCGCGTGCCCAGCGTGCGCGTGGTAGCCCCCATCCCCGGCAAGAACACGGTCGGCGTCGAGGTGCCCAACACGGAGCGGCAGATCGTCCGCCTCCGCGAAGTGATGGAGGAGGCCGACGCCAAGGCGCGGCGGATGCACATCCCCGTCTACCTCGGCAAGGACGTGGCCGGCAATTCGATGATCATCGACCTCACCACGCTGCCGCACCTCTTGATCGCCGGCCGCACGGGCACGGGCAAGAGCGTGTGCCTGAACACGCTGATCATGTCGATGCTGATGACCCGCCGCCCCGACGAGGTGAAGATGCTGATGATCGACCCCAAGATGGTCGAGCTGACGCCCTACTCGCGGCTGCCGCACTTGATGCACCCGGTGATCACCGACATGAAAAAGGCCGAGGCCGTGCTGGCCTGGGCCGTGGACAAAATGGAAGAGCGCTACGCCCTGCTGATGCGGGCCGGCGTGCGGCATATGTCGGTCTACAACCAACTCGGCGAGGAGGAGCTGCGCGAGCGGCTGAAACCGGAGAGCGACGAAGACTGGCAGCAAATCCCCACGCACCTGCCGTACATCGTGATCGTGGCCGACGAGATGGCCGACATGATGATGACCGCGCCGAAGGAGGTCGAGAGTCACATCATCCGCCTGGCCCAAAAGAGCCGCGCGGTGGGCATCCACCTGGTGTTGGCCACGCAGAAGCCGACGGTCGATGTGATCACCGGCCTCATCAAGTCGAACCTGCCGGCGAGAATCTCGTTCCAGGTGGCCAGCCGCGTCGATAGCCGCGTGGTGCTCGACGAAATGGGGGCCGACAAGCTGCTGGGCAACGGCGACATGCTGTTCCTCGCGCCGGCCACGAGCACGCTCTCGCGCGGCCAGGGGGCCTACGTCGGCGACGACGAAATCCACCGCGTGGTCGATTTCCTCTCCACCAACGAGCCGCAGTTCGTCACCGAGCTGGTCCAGCTCAAGCCCAAGGAGACCGAAGGCTCGGGCGGCAAGGGCGGCGGCGGCAACCACAGGGACGACCTCTTCGAAGCGGCCGTTGATATCGTGGTCCGCGAAGGCCGCGGTAGCGTGTCGCTGCTCCAGCGGGCATTGGGCATCGGCT
>JBGQHD010000366.1:0-5802 GCA_041497795.1 Planctomycetia bacterium | reverse complement strand
GGCGTCAGTGCCAGCAGCAGGCTCAGCGCGTGCGGCAGGGAGTTGGGGATCATGTCCGGGCCCAGCGCGTCGGGCGACAGCAGCATGGCAAACTCGCGGGGCCAGCTTTCGCGCAGGCGCGCGTCGGGATAGAGCCGCTCGAACGCCGCCAGCGTGCAGGGCCATTGCTCGTTGACCATCAGCACTCGGCCCGCGGCGGCGAAGCCTTCGACGATCGGCCGAGCGTCGATCACCAGGTCGCGCCCGCCTTCGAAGACCAGCGGCTTTTCACAGAGCACGTGCACGCCGGCGGCGAGCGCTTCGAGCAGGTGCCGGCGATGAAACTCGTCTGGGGAACAGATCGCCACGGCATCGAGCGCTTCGCCCGCCAGCATTGCCGGCAGCGATCCGTAGGCCCGCACGCGCAGCCCATAGTTGCTTGCCAGGAAGGCGGCCGTCTGTTCGGCCGTCTCGCGGCGCGAGCCGGCGATGGCCGTGACGCTGGCCCCCAGCGCCGCCAGGTGACGCGCCACGTGCTGGCCGATCCCCTGCCGGCGGCGACTCGCTCCGACGATTCCTACGCGCAGGGCCATGCTTGTAAGCGAGCGGTCGAGAGACAGGCGCCTGCCGGCGCAATCGAGATCACACGGCGTGCGGGATATACCGCGGATCGCGTCAGCGCAGCAAGGCGGAAAGCCGACGCCGGCACCGCTGGCGCTACGAGCCGTTGAGGCAGCATGCAGGAAACCGGCATTCTTGGCTCGCGTGGCCGCGCCTATCGGGCCCGGCCACGTCATGTGGTCGCGTCTCTCCGAGACGCGAGAAAGTAGTAGGCACGCTCCGCGTGCCGTTGACGGCACACGGAGTGTGCCTACTACGATGCCCGGTCCCTTTGTCTCCCTGAGTGCAGCGAAGGGTCTCAAACGCCGCCGCGACGAGATTCTTCGCTGCGCTCAGAATGACAGGCGACGATCTGCCATGAACCTTGGCGTCTTCCTGCCCAACTGGATCGGCGACGTCGTCATGGCGACACCTTGCCTGCGCGCGTTGCGCCGGCACTTAGGCCCTCGCGCGAGGATCGTGGGCGTCATGCGGCCCAGCGTGGCCGACGTGCTCGGGGGAACGCACTGGCTCGACGAACAAGTGTTCTACGATCCGCACGCCAAGGCCGCCGAACTGCACGGCTGGCGGTTCGTGCGACGCTTGCGGCAGGAACGTTTCGACATGATGGTCCTGCTCAGCAACTCGCTGCGCACCGGCTTGCTTGCGGCGCTCAGCGGCGCGCGAGAGCGCGTCGGCTACGCGCGCTATGGCCGCGGACCGCTGCTTACCAACAAGTTGCAGCCGCCACGCCAAGGCGGCCGGCTAATCCGACATCCGATGGTGGACTATTACCTGGAGCTGGCCTACGCCATCGGCTGCTCCCGCGAAGATCGGCAATTGGAACTAGGCACCACGCCCGACGACGAGCTGGCGGCCGACTCGGTGTGGCGCCAGTTCGGCCTGCGCGACGGCCGCGTGGTGGTGCTGAACTCCAGCGGCGCGTTTGGGGCAGCGAAGCTCTGGCCGGTCGAATACTCCGCCCAACTGGGCCGTCGTGTGGCCGAGGAGTTGGGCCTCGACGTCCTGGTGCTCTGCGGACCCAGCGAGCGCGAGTCTGCCCGCCAAATCGTGCAGGTTGCCGGCCATCCGCGCGTGGTCAGCCTGGCCGACCAGCCGCTGAGCATCGGGCTGAGCAAGGCCTGCGTGCGGCGCAGCCGGCTGATGGTCACGACGGATAGCGGCCCCCGCCATTTCGCGGTGGCCTTTGGCGTGCCGCTGGTCACGCTGTTTGGGCCCACTCCGCCGATCTGGGGCCAGAACCCCTCGGCGAACGAGGACCGCCTCTCCGTCCCCCTCGATTGCCTGGGCTGCCACGCGCGCACATGTCCGCTGCAGCATCACCGCTGTATGCGCGACTTGTCGGTGGACATGGTCTATCAAGCCGTGGCGCGGCACCTCGACCAGGGCGTCACCCGCGCAGCTTAGCTCGGTCCCGATTCGCGGTTCATGCCGTTGCCCGTCCCATGAAGATCGCGCTGGTCATCAAGCATTTCGATCCCAGCCGCGGCGGCGCGGAGCACTGGACTTGGCAGTACGCCCAGTGGCTGCTGGGCCAGGGGCACGAAGTGCACGTCGTCGCCAGCGGCCTGGCCGAAGCGGGCGGGTCAGGCAAGGTCGTTCCGCACCTGGTGCCGGAGCTGCGCTCGCCGCTGGCCTGGGCCGACGCCGCCGCCGAAGCGGCCGCCGCCGCGCGGGCCGACGTGATCCACGACATGGGCAGCGGCTGGCATTGCGACGTGTTCCAGCCGCACGGCGGCTCGCGCGTGGCGTCCTTTGAACACAATCTGCTGCTGCTGCCGCGCTGGCTGCGGCCGCTCAAGCGGCTGTCCGCCGTCGCGTTGCCGCGATATCGCGAGTTCCGGCGATTGATGGCCAAGCAATACGCCGACGACGGCCGGCGCGTGATCGCCCTCTCGCGGATGGTCGAGGGCCACATGCGGCAGTATCACGGCGTGCCACACGACCGCCTCCGCCTGGTCTATAACGGCGTCGATGTGGATCGCTTCTCGCCCGACGCCTGCCGGCCGCATCGCCAGGCGGTGCGCCGCCGACTTGGCGTGCGAGACGAAACGCTGCTCTTGATCGTCGCGCACAACTTTCGCCTCAAGGGGGTCTCCACGCTCCTCCGCGCCGTGGGCCGTCTGCGACGCGCGGGACGCGCCGTGCGATTGGCCGTCGCCGGAGGCAAAAGCTCGCGCCCCTATGAACGGCTGGCTCAGCGACTGGGCATCGCGCCCTACGTCACGTTTCTCGGCCCGCAGCGCGAGGTCGTCTCCTACTACGCGGCGGCCGACGTGTACGTGCAGCCGACGTTCTACGACCCTTGCAGTCTCGTGGTGCTCGAGGCCATGGCCTGCGGCCTGCCCGTCGTGACCAGCCGGTACAACGGGGCGGGCGAGCTGATCTGTGGCGGCCGCGAAGGGTGCGTCGTGGACGATCCGGCCGATGATCGGGAACTGGCCCAGCGTTTGGAGCCGTTGCTCGCCCTCGACGTGCGCGCGCGCAAAGGAAGCGCGGCGCGGCAGCGAGCCGAGTCGCATTCATGGGAGCGCAACTGCCGCGAGATCGTCGCCATCTACGCGGAGCTTGGCCGGCGGAACGACGCGCGATTGCAAGCGGCTTGACCGGGGTTCGGAAGAGTCGGCGAAGAGCGCTGTCACCCGGCGGCGCGTCCCCGGACCTACCAAACCTCGATCTGGTTGTCCACCACGGCGGACTCCAGGGCCGGCTCGATCTTCATCGCCGCCATCGCGGCCTGTCCGGCCTGCTGCTTGCAGTAAAACGAACCGCAACGTCCGCGCACCGCCACGCAGTTCTCGTGGATCTCCACGTGCAAGTTGCGAACGCGATCGCCCGTCGTGCGACGGATGGCCCGCTCGATCTTGGCCTGGAGCAGCTCCATCTGACCTACCGGCCGCTTAGGCGCCTTGCTTGGGCGGATTGCCGGGGTTGCCAAGGGAGGCACTTCTGCCCGAATCATACAGCTTCTCCATTTGCCCGCCGAGCATCTCGGCGATTCGCCGGATGCTCGTCTGGCCTGGCGGATGGTCCACGCGCCGCGCAGGCCAGGCTCCGCCGCGTCCATGTGACTTCAAATAGGAACGTGACCTCAAAATACGAACGTGACCTCAAACACCAACGGTCTCAAACACAACGATCATGATCATGACCAGCGTAAGGCAGACATTCCTGTCCGCCTGCCGCCGTGGAACCAGCGCGCCCCCAAACACTTCGGCAGGCCGCCGTTCCCATACACGCACTCTGCTCACGAACCTTACGTGTTGACGTGGAGAGAGGGTCCGACATACGAGAGCACCACCCTTTGCAGGACAAGCGCTCGCAGGACAAGAACCGAGATCCCCGTGTTCTGCCGGTTTCCTCCTCGGCAATTTCCTCAGCCGCAATTTCCTCAGCGCCAACTCCACCAGCAGAGTGCCGCCGACGGTCAGGCTACGACTCAACCGAATTGACTCACCGACTTGCGTCCCTCCATGGCGGGTGGCGAAAGACATCAACCTCGGGGGATGGACGTAAGCTCTCGGTGCCAATCACGATCCATCCACTGGGGGAGGCGTGATCCTACTACTCTGTGCCGTAGGGTGTCAATCCCCTGCCGTCGCCGCCAGCGGTTCCGGCGTAGAGTGGCACGGGTGGCACGCCCAGAATATGGATGTGATGGGCGTGGTTCGGTGCACCCGCGCCCTTCGCATCCATGCTCAGAGCTGCCACGCCACAGCTTTCTCGCTACCGCAGGTCTACGAACCGCTGGGCTTTGGCCTCGAAGCGCGGCAGGCTGTTCGGCGTTGCTACGGTCACTTCGATCCGCAGGCCGAGCCTGAGCAGCAACTCGGCGGCGACGCGCTGCGGGTTGTTCTGGGTGTCCTCGATTTCGATGCGGAGTTCGTCGAGCGCGCCGTCGCGGCAGGCCGTCAGGCGGAACTCGGCGATCTCGGGAAAGCCCCGCAGGATATGCTCGACGGCGCTGGGATAGACGTTGACGCCGCGGATGATGAGCATGTCGTCGGTGCGGCCCAGCACGCCGCCTTCCAGCAGGACGAAGGTGGAGAATGACGAATGACGAATGTCCGAATGACGGAATGATCCCTGCGCCTGGTCATTCGTCATTCCGTCATTCGTCATTCCGCCATTCTTAGTGGGCGGGGATGCTTCCTGTTGACCGGGCCGCCAGACCGGCCGCACCAGGTCGCCCGTCCGGTAGCGGATCAGCGGCGCGCCGGGCCGGCCGAGGTTCGTGAGCACCAGCTCGGCCAGTTCCCCTTCGCTGGCGGGCTGGCCCGTGTCGAGCGAGAGGAATTCGGCGATGAAGCTCCCCTCGTTCACGTGCAGGCCGCGCCGCTGGGCGTCGGCGTAGCCCCACGGGCCGACCTCCGTGGCGCCGGCATGGTCGATGAGCGTGGCACCCCAGGCGGTTTCGATGCGCGAGCGGGTGGTGGGAATCGAGCCCCCCGGCTCGCCGGCCACGATGATCGATCGCACGCCCAGCTTCGGCAGGTCGATGCCTGCGGCTGTGGCGGTTTCGGCCATGTGCAGCGCGTAGCTGGGCGTGCAGAACACGGCCGTCACTGGGCAGCGGCGCAGCAGATCGAGCCGCGCCGTAGTGCTCATGCCGCCGCCGGGAATGGCCATGCAGCCGCGGGCCAGCACGGCGTCAAACGCGCTCCAGAAGCCGACGAACGGGCCGAAGGAGAAGGCCAGGAACGCCCGCTCGCCGGCCGCCAGCCCCGCCGCATCGAGCACCCACTGCCAGCCTTCGACCCAATCGCGCCACCCTTCGGCGTCGTCGGGCACCACCAGCGGCCGCCCGCGCGTGCCGGAGGTCTGATGGAACCGCACGTAGTGCTCGATCGGATAGGTCAGATGCCGGGCGAAGGGTGAGGCGTCGCCGGCGTCTTCGTCCGGCAGCAGTTCGTCTTTGGTCGTCAGCGGCCAGTTGCGCAGCTCGTCGAGAGATCGCACGGGCCGCCGCACGCCGGCCAGCTTTTCCACGTAGAACCGGTTGGCCGGCAGGATGCGGTCCAGCAGCGCGCCCAGCCGCGAGAGCTGGTGTCGCTCCAGCTCATGCCGTGGCAGGCTTTCCAGCCGCCGACGTTCGTCGAAGGAGATCGGGTGAGTCGTCGCCATCGGATTGGCACCGTCGTTCATCCGCGAAATGCGCCAGGCGTGGGGCAGGCATTCTTGCCTGCCTGCCTGGCAGGCAGG
>JBGQHD010000365.1:0-5818 GCA_041497795.1 Planctomycetia bacterium | reverse complement strand
CGAGTACATCCTGCAAAACCTGCCGGGCGACGACCAGCCGGACGTGTATTACTGGTACTACGGCACGCTGGCACTCTACCGGCTGCAGGGTCCGTCCTGGGAGACCTGGAACCGCGCGGTGCAGAAACGAATCCTCAACCTCCAAGAGCGCAACGGGAGCTGGCCCGCCCACGACCGCTGGGGCGGCCACGGCGGCCGAGTCTTCACCACGGCCATGGCCACGCTGACGCTCGAGGTGTACTACCGCTATGCGCCGGCGAGGTGAGCGGGCGGGGCGTGACAAGGTGCAAGGGTGACAAGGTGACAGGGTGAAGCCATTGAACGTCCAACATCGAACATCGAACATCCAACATCGAACGCTTAACAACGGAGCCAGAGCCGTTCGATGTTGGATGTTCGACGTTCGATCCTTCACCTTGTCACCGCCTCACCCCTCATGCCCGTGCCACCATCGGCTTCGTGGATAGAACCGCTCCCAGGCGTCGCGATAGGCGATCACCAGCGGCAGCGGCTTGAGGCGCTTGCCTTGCCAGGGTCCGTCGATTGCCCGGCCCGTCGTGAGACTCCAGCGCGAGTCGCCACCGACGAGCTGCCCGTCCTCGGCCTCGAACTCCAGCACCTCGCCGTCCATAGACCGACTGTAGGCGACGGCACCACTAGCCGAGCGGTCGAAGCCGATCAGCACCGGCTCGCCGCCCACGGTGTCGTTGATCGACGTTTCCCGCTGCAACTGCGCGAGCGTGTAGGCCACGGCCTTGCCTCCCCGCCTCAGCCCGACGGCAAATGGGCTGGGGTCCCCATAAAACTGCGGCACGTACTTCGACTCCGTGCGCTTCAGCACTGACACGGTGGTGTCCGGGTGGTCGGCCTTCCACTGCCGCCAGGTCATGACCACGGAGGGCAAATCCAGCAGCTTGGTGCCTTTCAGCCGGCCCTTCATGGCCCGGCCCAGCAGATGGCTCCACTCGCTGCCGGTCTCCGCGTCGATGAGGACCGCGCTCTTCTGCCAGAGCTTGCCGGAGATGTAGAACGTCAGCGTCTGATCCTTGACTTCGCGCAGATAGACGATGGCGTTGTGGCACAGGTCGCACCAGGTGATGGCGATGGCCCGGCCGCCGAGCGTCTCGTTGAACAGCTCGCGGTCGGGCCCACTGAGCTGATTGATGGGGTACGCGCGGGCCTCCCCCTCGATCTCCACGCCCAGCACCAGTTCGTCGTCACCCACCTCGCCGGCTTGAATCTGGCCCGCGTGCTTGGTGGGAACGTTGATGCGCGGCGTGCGGGCGGGAAGGAGCTGCTGAGGGCGATACGGCGGCAAACCGTCGCCGGAGGCAAAGAACCACCAGCCAAACGCCGCAACAGCCATCGCGAGCGCGGCGAACGAGACAGCGCGCGGTCTCAGCATGCCCCTGCCCCTGGAACCTTTCGACGGACGGCGGATAACGATGCCGTGGCGAGAGCCGCCAACGCCCCAATCGACCCCTGGGCGACGCGGCTACCAGCGCCACACCTCATAGTTACCCTAACGCCGGGCACGGACGCGGGTTTCGGCAGAATAAAGGAATATCCGCGCGGGAAATCCTTGACGGCTGCACGAGAACGAGGCGGAGACGACTTATTCCCGCCACCAGCGGCTGCCGGGGTAATACGCTCGCCAGGCTTTCTCGAAAGAGATCATCGCCGCCAGCCGCTCCAGGCGCCGGCCTTTCCACGGGCCGTCGAGCGCTTCGCCCGTGGCCAGGCTCCAGGTGGAGCCGCCGCCGGTCAGACGACCGTCCGTCACGACGAACTCCAGCGGCTTGCCCTCGACCGTGCGGCGGTAGGCCATCGCGCCGGCGCCCGGAGCGTCGTACACCGCGACGATCGGGTCGCCGGCCACTTCGTCGCTGATTGCGGTTCGCCGCATCAAGTCGGGTAGTGGGTAAGCCACCGTTTGCCCCTGGTGCTTCACGCCCAGCACGAACCGCTGCGGTCGCCAATAGAACTCGGAGGTGTACTCCTTGCCCGAACGGGTCAAGACGGTGACGGTCGTCCCCGGGTGCTCCTCGCGCCACCGCTTCCAAGTGACCATCACCGAGGGGATGACTTCCAGTTCCTTACCCTGGAGGGGGCCGGCCATCGCCCGGCCGAGAATGTGGCTCCACTCGCTGCGCGTTTCCACGTCGGCCAGCACGACGCTGTCGCCCCATAGCATGCCGGAGACGTGCAGCGTGAGCGTGCGCCCCTCCACCTCCCTGGCATACACGATGCCATTGTGACAGAGGTTTCACCACGTGGCCGCGATAGCCCGGCCGCCCAGCGTGTCGTTGAACACTTCGCGCAGCGGCAAGTGGAGCTGATTGATGGGATAGGCCCGCGCCTCGCCGTGGATCTCGACGCCCAGCACCAGCTCTTCGTCGGTCACTTCGCCCGCCACCTCAGCGGGCCGCCTGACGGGGATCTCGACGATCGGCGGCAGGTCCCGCTCGACGACGCGCCGCGGCCGGTAGTCGTCGGTGTCAAAACCCGCCTTCTGGCCGGGCGACGGGCCGGGGTTGGCAGGCTGCGGCGCTTCGGCCGGCGCAAAGGGGCCCCAACCCGCGTGCTCGGCGATCATCACTGCCACGAGCAGCACGGGCAGAGCGAGCACGACGAGGATCACAGCGTAGGAAAAAAGCCGTTTCATCTCTCTCACGATACCTGCCAAGACCGCACAAGGGGAGGATGACGGAGCGCGCTTTCGGACCTGGTCGGGTACACTGGGATGGGACAACCAGCCCATGGGATAGTCGCGTCGGACTTGGCGTGGGACAGGCATCCTGCCTGTCCGTCATTCTGAGCGCAGCGAAGAATCTCGCGCGGTGCCGCTGAGGCCCTTCGCTACGCTCAGGGTGGGGCACGCGGCTCGCGGGCTAGCCGACGGACACGCGAGCCGCGTGTCCCACGAGTGACCGGGCAGGCAGGATGCCTGCCTACGATCAATGGCGGAGTGGGCCATGCCGCGGGGAAACCGTTTTCGCCACCAACTGTACACGCCCGACGTCCCCACGACGCCGCACGAGCTGCTGCAGCCGCGCGGCGATCCGCCGCCGGGCAGCGACGAGTTCGCCCGCCGCATGCAGATCGTGGGAGATGTGCTGCGGTCGCGGGACGTGGCCGCGATCTACCTGGTGCACGGCACGTTCGCCGGCTGCGATGCCCTGGGCATCCTGACCGAGGTCGAACGCTATCTCCCCTGGCTCGGCTCGGCCTGGCGGCGGACGGCCAAACAGATGGTCGATGCCGTCTTTCGGAACGTGGGCAACTACACGGCCGCCTACGCTCAAACGCTCGAGCAGGCGATCAACCGCCCCGGCGAGCGCCCCATCCCCGTGCGGCGATTCGCGTGGTCGGGCGAGAACCACCACATCGGCCGCGCCGACGCGGCCGTGCGGCTGATTGACGAGCTGGCAGGTTTTGGAATGCGGAATGCGGAATTCGGAATGCGAAATGAAGGACTGGCGGGCAGCGTGCCAACGAATTCCGCATTCCGAATTCCGCATTCCGAATTTCCCCGTCTCCTCGTCTGGGGTCACTCTCACGCCGGCAACGTCTTCGCGCTGGCCAGCAACCTGCTGTCGGGCGACGCCGAAGCGCACGACGCGTTCTTTGCCGCGACGGGCATCTATCGCCGCCGCCTGCTGGGCCGCTGGGAGCTGCCGCACTGGCGGCGAGTGGAAGACCTGCTGCGGACGAATGCGGAATGCGTAACTCGGAATGCGGAATCTGTCGGAACCAGTGAACCCGCATTCCGAATTCCGCATTCCGCATTGCACCTCGACTTTGTCACCTTCGGCACGCCGATCCGCTACGGCTGGGATTCGGCCGGCTACGGCCGGCTGCTGCACTTCGTGAACCATCGGCCGACCGCAGGGCTGCCGCCGCACCGCGCGCCCTTTCCGCCGCGCGAGCGCGACGTGCGCGCCGGCGCCGACGGCGACTACGTCCAGCAGTTGGCCGTCGCCGGCACGAACTTCCTGCCCAATCTGCTCTCCTACCGGGCGTTGCTGGCCGACCTGCGGCTGGGCCGGTTCCTGCAGCCGAACGTCCGCCGGCGCGACTTGCTCGATCGCCTCGCTCACGGCATGCGCGTGCCGACGGAGGGGGCGACGCTGCTGGTGGATTACGGCCCGCCGCAAGGCAACGTGGTGCAGCACCTGGCCGGCCACGCCGTCTACACCCGGCCGGAGTGGATGCTCTTTCACGCCGAGGAAACGGCCCGGCGGCTGTATGCCGCGGACAGCGGAAGCTGAGTGCCCGGTTGAACGTCCAACGTCCAACAGGTTGTCTTGTCGTTCGATGTTGGATGTTCGATGTTGGACGTTGAACGTCGCTTCATGCTGACGAAGGTGCGCGGCAGCCGTATGGAGGCGCATAGCATGCACGCCGCCCACGACAAAGAGAGTGGAGAAGATGATTTCGCCGTGCCAAAGCCCGGCGGATGTTCACTCGATGCGCATCACATCCATGTCACGATGCGCCCTTTCTGGGTAAGCCATGGATGGGTTTACCTCCCGTCGACGCCACATGCTCGTGCAGCCGATTCACCAGCGCCGTCACTAGCCCGTAACCGTTGGTCTCGCAATAGTCGTACAGCGACGGCGACTCGCCGATGGCTCCCACGTACCAACCAGCCGTGCCGTCTACCTCGCGGAGATCAATCGCTTTCGTTACGAGCGCCGCATATGCCAAGCAATGGATGAAATCGAGGAACTTCTCGAATTTTGAGAGTACACGGGGATCGGTCGCGCCCACGTCGCGGAACACCTCCTCCGCGGAGCGGTAAACGGGGTGATTCTTGGCGAGAATCGAGATTACCTCCTTGATGTCGCTGTCGGAATGCATGTAATTGAGTTGACTGATCAGGAACTCCGTGCGTCGCCACGCCAGTTCGCATTCTCGCCAGACCATTTCGCGTCGTCGTGAGTCCAAGTATCGAACGATCGCGAAAACTGCAATTGCTAGGCTACTCAACTGGAACCAGTTCGACACTATACCCTGTATGGCTGCATCCATAGTGTGCCTTTTCGAGTGGGCACTGCTGCTTTGGACCCGAGAGATCTATCGCAGCGATGCGAGACGCACGAAGCTAGGCTAGGCTACGCAGTGAACGGCGAGAGCCGCGACTATTTCAGTATCGCGGACACGGTCCGCAAGTCAAGTTGGCCGGGAGTGAGTTGGCCGCTACAGTTTCTCAAGGAACTCGTCCACCGTCCAACCCGCTTGGCGGATGATGCTGTGCAGCGTGTCGCGCTTCAATGTGCGGCGGTGGAAGGGGACGGTCACGAGGTGGGGCGGATCAACGTCGTCAGTGAAGTGGCGATGCTTCGTCGCGCGCAGTTCGCGGAAGCCGTTGCGAAGCAGCACTCGGATGACCTCGGCTGGTCGAACCGCCGGCATCCTGCCTCGCTTCTTAGCCACGTTACACCTCGACGTATTCCGGTTTTACGTCGCGCGGAACGGGCAAGCGAAGCTCCTGAAGAGCGGCCAAGCGGCCTTCGATCGCGTCGCGAGCCATTTCGCGTGCCTCGGCCAGATCCTCTCCCTCCGTCACGATTCCCAGGGCGGGAATATGCGCCGTGTATCCGCCCGCCTCGGTGTCCGGAAGGAAGAAAACGGCGTAGCGGCGACGGGTCAACGTCCGCCTGATTGGCTTCTTGGTCGACGGCATGGGATATACGCTTTACGTCGACGGCTCGATCGAGGCCGAGCTTCCGCAAGGAACGCTGCGGTTTGCCTCGATCAATGAGCTGCGTAGCCATCTCGAAAAGAACGCGTAAGCGTTGTTGAACAGGCCTTT
>JBGQHD010000364.1:0-5844 GCA_041497795.1 Planctomycetia bacterium | reverse complement strand
CCGACAGATGATTTGGCCCAGCGGCCGACAGGCGTGATGGACACGGACGCGAAAGGAGCATCGGCATGCACGAAATCCCCGGCGACGCTTGTCACTACAGTCGGAGCGTGACACGGCGCGACTTTCTTCACACCGGTGCACTGGGCATGCTCGGCGCCGGTGCCGCCATCGCGGTGCCGTCATCATCCGCCAGCGCGGCGCCGGCCGCTGCAGCCGCGGCCGCGACCTTCGGCAAGGCCAAGTCGGTGATCGTGCTGTTTCTCTACGGCGCGCCGAGCCAGATGGATACGCTCGATCCCAAGCCGCGCGCGCCCCAAGAAGTGCGCGGCGAGTTCAAGGCGATTTCCACGAGCCTTCCGGGCATTGCCGCTTCGGAGCTCTTGCCCCAGATCGCCCGCAACCTGCACCGCGTTTGCTTGCTGCGTTCGATGACGCACAGCTCCAATAACCATGCGGTCTCGCTCGCACTCTCGGGCCTGCGCGAGTCCACGCCGGAGCTCGAGGGCAATGGCCACGACCCGCGCCATCAGCCGTATTTCGGCTCGGTGCTGGAGTACCTCTGGAAACAGCGCGGGATCAGCATGCTCGACACGGGCGTGCCGGTGAACATGGTGTTGCCCTGGCCGCTCAATAATCGGACGGACGCGGGCCGCTGGCAGCATCACGCGGCCTGGCTGGGCAAGGCGTACAACCCGATCATCCCTACCTTTGCGGGCGCCGGGTCGCGCGAGATCGGCGATCCGTCGATCAAAGGTTCCACTCCGATCCTCACTCGATTCGACCCGTGGGATGGTGTGAGTCCTGAGAGCACCTTCGCCTTCTCCGGAGCCGCCCTGCCCGCGGAAGTGCCCGAATCGCGTCTGCACGCTCGCCGCACGTTATTGAAGACATTCGACCGGGCCCGGTCGGAAGGAACGCGCTCCGGCCAGGAGTTCGAGCAGTACCAGGATCTGGCGCTGGCGATGATCGCCGGCCCCCGCGTCGCCCAGGCGCTCGACATCGCCCGCGAGCCGCGCTCGGTCCGCGACCGCTACGGGCTGACCATGTTTGGCCAATGCGCCCTGGCCGCGCGGCGGCTCGTGGAAATCGGCGTCAAGTTGGTCACGGTCTTTTGGGACACGTGGACCGATAACAACGCCGCTTGGGACACGCACCACAATCATCACCCGCGGCTCAAGCAGGGCCTGTGCCCCAAATTCGACCAGATTCTGCCGGCGTTTCTGGATGACATGGAATCGCGCGGCCTGCTGGAGGAAACGCTGGTGCTGGTGATCAGCGAGCACGGTCGCACGCCCGCCGTGACCAATTGCCCCGGCGGCGGCCGCGAGCATTGGGCCGGCGCCTACTGGGGAATGTTCTTTGGCGCCGGCATCAAGACCGGCCAGGTAGTCGGCGCCACCGACCGTCAGGGTGGCTACCCCGTGAGCCACGCGACGCACCCCAACGACATCCTGGCGACCGTGTATCACCTGCTCGGCTTCGACCCGCACGCGACCACGATCCCCGACCGCACCGGCCGGCCCATGCACTTGACGGAAGGGGACATCGTGCCGGAGTTGCTGAAGTAGCTGCCGCGAGCCGAGCGGCAGCGGGACAAGCCACAACCGCCTCTCGTCATCATGGCCCGCATCAACGCGGTTAGTTTTCCTGAGAATCCGAGCATCGAAGCCATCTGCCGCACCGCCCGGCAGGCCGGCTTCGACTCGTTGGAGCTCTCGCGGCCGCCGTTCTACCACAAACTCACCACAAGTGGCTTGCGCCGCCGCTTCGCCGACTGGGCGGCCGGCCTGGGACTAGAGCTGCTGGGTTTCGACTGCTGGGTAGACGTGCAGCCCTACGAGCGGTTCGACGAAACGCTCGCTGAGTTCGAGCGCGCCATCGACTGGGCCGCCGACCTGAACTTGGGGTTGATCATCAGCCACGACCCGTGGGCCTCGGTCAACACTTCCCGCAGCCCCGAGCAGTGCCGCGAGGCGTGCGTGGAGCTGTTCCGCCGCGTCGCCGCTTGCTGCGCGGCCAAGCAGCTCCGCCTGGTCTTTGAGCCGCACCCTGATACGCTCAGCATGGATAACGCCTGGGCCATGGATTTCATCGACGCCGTGGCCGAAGGCCAGCCGAGCGGCCAGGTCGGCATCCTGTACGACTGCTGCCATTACGGGGTCGGCCAGCCAGAGGCCTACGTCGAGGCGATTGCCACGCTGCGGCACCGCATCCAGCACGTCCACTTTTCTGATGGCGACCGACGGACGTATGCCTTGCACTTGCCGATCGGAGATGGAGAGCTCGACCTGCGTGGCATCGTGAGCGCGCTCAAACAGATCGGCTTCCAGGGCACGCTGACCAACGACCTCTACAACTATCCCTTGCTAGAAGACGGGGCGCGCCGCAACGCGCCGCGCATTTGCGAAGTCGAACAACAGTTGGGACTCGCAACGATCTCACCGGCAAGGCGGACATGAAAGCGGCAATCCTCAAAGAGATCGGCCAGCCCCTCTCGGTCGAGGAGGTGCCCGATCCAGTGCTCGCGCCGGACGAAGTCCTCGTCGAGACGCGCACCTGCGGCATCTGCCGGACCGACCTGCACATTCAAGACGGCTTGGCCTACGTCCCTAGTTTGCCGCACATTCCCGGTCACGAGCCCTCCGGCATTGTCGCGGCCGTCGGCCGAGATGTCCGTGAGCTGAAGGTGGGCCAGGCCGTCGTGCCGCACCTATTCGTCTTCGACCGCCCCTGCGCGTACACCTTGAAGGGGCAGCACGCGCAGGCGACCCACCTGCGCGGTATCATCGGCGTCACGCTGCCGGGCGGGTTCGCCGAGTTCTTCAAGGCACCGGCCCGAAACCTGCTCCCGGTGCCCGATGGCGTGCCGCTGGACATCGCGGGGCTCACAAGTTGCGCCGTCATCACGGCCCTGCATGCGTACCGGAAGGCCGCGCTGGGGCCGCTGGAAACGGCCGTGGTCATCGGAGCCGGCGGGATCGGCCTGATCTTGCTGCAGTTACTTCGCGCCGCCGGCGTACGGTCGGCCGCCGTGGATCGCTCACCCGCGAGTTTGACCATGGCCGGTCAAGCAGGCGCCGAGCTTACGGTATTGCTCGAACACCCCAGCGCCGTGCATGGCGGTGTACATGGCAGCGTAGTCGAGCAGCTTCGGACCTTCGCCGGCACCGGCACAGACGGCGCGGAGCGAGACGGCGTGGATTGCGTCTTCGAGCTGGTCGGCCAAGCGGGCACCATGAAACTGGCCGCTGCGATCGCAGCTCGCGGCGGACGCATCGTGGTGATCGGCGAAGAGGCCGAGTGCCCGGCGATCGACACGATCACAATCGCTCAGCGCGAGCTGCAGATCATCGGCTCGCGCAACGGCGGCCTCCAAGACGCCCGCGACGCACTCGAGCTGCTGGCCCGCGGGGTCGTCCGCCCGCCCCTGGCAGGTCACTTTCCCCTGTCGCGCATCAATGAGGCCCTGGCGCTAGTGCGCCATGGCAAAGTGCCCGGGCGCGTGATCATCACGACCGATGAGAGCAGCCCACCATCGTGCTGAAGACGCAGCGGGGGTGAAGAAGAAGTCTCGTGCGAGTCGCCCGTGGTTACGTCGACCGGATGCTGGTGCCGCGCGGGCGAGGTCGGCGCGCCAGGGCCTTTCACGCCGAGGTTTCCAAGCGATCGATGACGAAGGACGTTTCCAATTGACGCCAAAAGGGTTTACGATTGAAGCGCCAAAGGAGTTGTTCAGACTTCTGGCGACTTCCCAAGCAATGAACCTCGAGCCGTCGCGACCGTGAGAACCAACACGCTCCTTTTGTGCACCGTCGTTGTGGCCGTAGCGCTTCGACCTGCTGGTCAGGCCAAAGCGGAAGTCGCCGCGCCGGCGCCAGGGGCGGTGGTCGCAGACTTCTCTCTCAAAGACATTCATCGCCGCCCGCGCTCGCTGGCCGACTTCAAGGACAAGAAAGCCTTCGTCGTGGTGTTCGTCGGCACGGAGTGCCCGCTGGCGAACCTGTATCTCCCGACGCTGATCGAGTTGCACAAGGGGTATTCGGGCAAGGGGGTGCAATTCCTGGCCATTAACTCCAACGTCCAGGACGGCATCCTCCAGGTATCAGCCCACGCCCAGGAGCGCGACGTTCCCTTTCCCGTGCTGAAGGACTTCGACCATCGCGCGGCCAGCGCCTTCGGGGCTGAGCGGACGCCGGAAGCGTTCCTGCTCGACGAAAAGCGCGTCATCCGTTACCACGGCCGCATCGACGACCAGTACGGCATCGGCTACCAGCGCGAAACGCCGCGGCGCCACGATTTGAAAGAAGCGCTCGATGAGCTGCTGGCCGGTAAGCCGGTCGGCACGCCTCGAACGGAAGTTGCCGGCTGCATCATTGGCCGTGCCCGCAAGCCTCGCGTGACGGGCGAAGTTTCGTATGCCCAGCAGGTTTCCCGCATTCTGCAGAAACGCTGCCAGGAGTGTCATCGCTCGGGCGAGATCGGGCCGATGTCTCTCTTGACCTATGAAGACGCCAAGGCCTGGGCCGATACGATCCACGAGGTGGTCCTGGAGCAGCGGATGCCGCCGTGGCATGCGGACCCTCGCTTCGGCAAATTCACGAACGACCGGCGACTGAGCCAGGAAGAGACGGGCACGCTGTTGGCTTGGGTCGAGCAAGGCTGCCCCAAGGGAGACGACAAAGACCTGCCGCCGCCGGCGAAGTTTCCGGCAGGGTGGCGCATCGGCAAGCCCGACGCCGTATTTCAAATGGCTGAGGAGTTCAAGGTGCCCGCCGCCGGCGTGCTGGACTACAAGAAGTTCCGCGTCGATCCCGGCTTCAAGGAAGACGTCTGGGTGCAGGCGGCCGAGTGCCGGCCCGGCAACCGAGCGGTGGTTCATCATGTTCTGGTGTACATCCAAGCGCCGGGCAAGCCGCTGTACGCCACGGACGGCACGGCGTCGATGATTGTCGGCTGGGCGCCCGGCGACATGCCGGCCGTTTACGCACCGGGCACGGCCAAGCTCGTCCCCGCCGGCTCGAAGTTCGTCTTCGAGGTCCACTACACGCCCAACGGCGTGGCACAGTCCGACCGCTCGTCACTCGGGCTGATCTATGCCAAGAAGCCGCCCGACCGCTCAGCGGAGACGAATATCTTAGCCAACCTGCTCGTCCGCATTCCGCCGGGGGCTTCGCGCCACAAGGGCCAGATGGATTTCACGTTCCGCCACGACGGGCTGCTGCTGAGCTTCATGCCACACATGCACTTGCGCGGGACAAGCGCGAAGTACGTCGCGACTTACCCCGATGGCCGGGTCGAGACGCTGCTTTCGGTGCCCGATTACGACTTCAACTGGCAAAGCGTCTACCGCTTCGAGAAGCCGCTGGCGATGCCCAAGGGCACCAAGCTGACCTGGACCGCGCATTGGGACAACTCGGCCGATAATCCGCGCAATCCCGACTCGACCAAGGAAGTCCGCTGGGGTCTCCAGACCTGGGACGAGATGCAGAACGGCTGGATGGAAATGGTGTGGCAGAAGTAAGGGTCAACGTCGGTGCGCCAGCCCCAAAACCACCAAGCCCGCGCTGACCAGGGCGCCGAGCGTGATGAAGCCAAGCCGGAAGGCGCCGCCACGCTGGGGCGCCGGCTCCAATGCACCGAGCTTCAGCGTGCCCTCGCGCTTGCCGGCCGGCTTCTTGTCCTTGGCGTCGTAGAACTCGCTGGAGTTCCGCCGGGCCGGCATCCGGTACTCGCCGAAGATCAGGTTCTGGGCCCCGACGACCTCGCGGGGGAAGTCGCCGTCAATCACGGTCATGGTCATCTTCTTGAGGTCGCCCAGCGCATCCTTCACCGCCTTCTCGCGCT
>JBGQHD010000363.1:0-5859 GCA_041497795.1 Planctomycetia bacterium | reverse complement strand
GTCATCTCGACACCCATCCGTGATTTAATTCCCCCTCGCCCACGGAAGAATACCGCGATCCCACCACCGCCTGCGACGCCAGTTCCACGACGCACCCCACTCCCACCATCGCCAGCAAGCCGAAAGCGTGTCATGGACCCCCGCTGCCGGTGCAGCTCATGGATGTCTTGTGTCGAATCAAAGGACTGGGTACATAGCTACGCCCTGCTGGCGGACTTCGCAGGGCGGCCAGGATCAAACAGGAAGACACCCGGATTCGCGGCCCCGCCGAGCTTGCTCGGTGGAGTCGCTCATAGCAAATCGACATCATGTACGAAGCGTACTTTGGGTTCAGCCAGCGGCCGTTCACGGCCGCGCCTCTGGCCAACCGCTATTTCCCGGCCGCTTCGGTCGATGCGGCGCGGCAGATGCTCGCCCGCTGCATCGAGCGCGGCGCGGGGGCCGGCGTGCTGATCGGCCCGCCCGGCACCGGCAAGTCACTGCTGTTGCAAGTGCTGGCCGGGCAGTTCGCCGACAAGCTGGCGGCCGTGCAGCTCGCCGGCGGCCAGCTCGAGTCGCGCCGCGCACTGTTGCAGGCCATCCTCTTCGAGCTTCGGCTGCCTTACCGCGGCCTGGAAGAGGGCGAGCTGCGGCTCGCGCTCGTGGATCACCTGACCCGCGGCGACAAGTGCCCCCAAGGCATGCTGCTCTTGGTGGACGAGGCGCAGACCTTGCCCACGCTGCTGCTCGAAGAGCTGCGGATGATGACCAACCTGGCCCGCGGCGGCGAGACGCGCGTGCGGCTGGTGCTGGCCGGCAGCATGGAGCTGGAGGAGCTGCTCGCGGGCCCGGATTTGCAGGCCTTCGCTCAGCGGCTGGCGGCGCGGTGTTACCTCGAGCCCTTCGACCGGGCCGAGACCATCGACTATCTCCGCTTTCAGGTCGCCGTCGCCGGCGGCCAGGCCGAGCGCGTGTTCGACGCCGGCGCGCTGGACGCCGTGTATCGCGCCACCGAGGGCATCCCCCGGCTGGTCAACCAGTTGTGCGATCATGCGCTGCTCTTGGCCTACCAGGCCGAGCGGCGCCCGCTGGACGCCAAGGCGATCGATATCGCCTGGGCCGATTTGCAGCAGTTGCCCTCGCCGTGGCAGCACGAACATGCCGCGGACGGTGAGGCCGGCGGCAGCCGCGACATCATCGAGTTCGGCGCGCTGGAGGACGACGAACCCGCGCCGGCGCAGGCAACCGCCTGGCCCGCGGCAAACACGACCGTGGGAGCGGCCGGCGCCCGCGCTAGCGAGCCCAGCGAGGAACGCGTCGAGATGGACTTCTCCGCGGACTGGCCGGCGGATGAGCCGGATGCAAGCGAAGAGACAAGCCGCGCCCGGCCGCGGACTCGCGGACCGACCAGCGATTCGCCCGGCCTCAGCCGTACCGCGGCGAAGGCCAAAGCGAAAGGTCTGCGGATCGTCGAAGACCTCGACAAGCTCCAGGTCGTGGTCGATCCGTACGACCTGGACGACGAAGACGACGCCGAGGGAGACGAGGCGGACGCAGCGTACGAGGGAAACGAACCCCTGAGCGACGCGGCGGACTCCGCCGCCGGCGATGACGTAGAGTCGGCCGGCAGGGCGGCCGGTGTGGAGTTGGCCGCCGCGAATGCCGGCGGACATCCGCCGCCGAACGTCTGGGAGGACGTCGTCATCCCCGCCGAGCCGCCAGGCTGCTCCGCGGCGCCGCTGCCCGGCGAGGCGGCCGTCCCGTTCGTGAGCCGACACGCGCCCCACCGCGCGGCGCCGGTCTACCCCGGCATGGCGGCGAGCCGTGCTCCGGCGATGCCGGCGCGAGCGTCGGTCGCACCCAGGCCGATCTCGTCGTCTTCCTCGTTCGCCGCGCACGCGCCGGAACCCGTTCGCTCGCTCGAAGAAGAGATCGTGGCGGACCGCTACGCCGAGCTCGATGCGCGCCAACCGCCGCCGCGAGAATCGGCCCAGCCGGCCCCGCCCGAGGCGCCGGAAGACGGTGCCTTCACGGAGGCCGATCTGGGCGACGACTTGCGCCTCGATGAGCGGGTGACCTTATCGGAGGCCATACGTCTGGGCCGCGCGGCCGAGGCGGCGGCCGCGGTCGCGCGAGCTGTCGCCCCATCGCCCGACGACGAGCTGCGCCTGGCCATCGACAGCGTGCCGCCGCTGCCGTCGCCCGAGGATTGGCTGACGGACTCGGCGACGATGGTGCTCGACCCGACGCAGATGCCCCCCGGCATGGTCGCGGGCGCGAGCGGGCGCGACCTGGGGAGCGATATCGTCGTGATCGAGGAGGAAGCGCCCACCGCGGTGCCCACGGTGACCGAGCCGCTGCACCGCGCCGAGCGCAAGGACTACAAGAGCCTGTTTGCCCAATTGCGGCGCGGGTAGGCCGGCAGCACGCCTCAACGCGGATTCAGCGATGTCCACCGACCGGCTAGCCGACGACGTCAGAAGCTCGCGTGCGGCGCAGCGCGCCGAACGTTTGGGGCGCTTGCGGGCCACCGCGTTGAGCACGGTCATCGAGAATCCCACGCCGCGCGGCCTGCCAGCCGACGAGCCGGCCATCATCGCCGGCGGTTTGTCCTGCCAGGACGAGAGCGTGGCCGACATGGCGTTGCCGCTGGCGGAGTTGCCCGCCGCGGAACCGCTGCCACCCCGGCGACGCGCCGCAGAAGCGATCGTCGCAGCCCCCTTGGCGGCGATTGGCTCGGCCGAGAGCAAAACGAAGGATGTGGAGGCGAAGGGCTTCGCGGCGCAGGGCTTCGCGGCGAAAGGCGTGGAGGCGAAAGGCGTGGAGGCGAGCAGCGCCCTGGCGCCGCATCCTTTCGCCAGCCAGCTCGCGCCGATGGCGCCGATACCATCGCGCGCCGCCGAAGAGGTTGCCAAGACCGCTTTGTGGTCCGATCCCGCGCCTGCCGCAACCCACGCCGAGCCGGCCTCGTCCGCCCCCGCCGCGGCGCCGTCCCCCTTCGCGGCCACGACGTCGCAGCAGCCTCCCCTGGCACAACCGTCGAGCCAGACCTTTCGGCTCGACGCGGCCGAGGGCCTTTCCCCGCGGCCGCCGTTTGCGATGCCGGCCTTTTCGCTGGCTAAGAACGATGCCGCTTCGCTCCCCAAGAACGATGCCGCACAGCAGCCGGAGAAAGCCGAGCCATCGGCCTACGCCGTCGGGGAGCTTTATCGGCAGTTGCGGCAGAACGTGCTGGGGCAGCTTACCGTCGGCCAGGGGGCGATCGTCTGGATTTGCCCGACCGGCAGCGAGCCGCTCAGCGACCACCTCGTCGAGCTGGCCAGCGCGCTGGCCGAAGGCTGCGACGGCGAAATCCTGCTGGTGGATGCCAATTTCCAATCGGCCTCGCTGACCCGCCGCTTCAACCTCGGCGAGAAGTCCGGCCTGGCCGACGTGCTGGCCAAGAAGCTGGCCGCCCACGCCGCCGGACACGAGACCGCCGTCGCCCGCGTGCGCGTGCTCCCCAAGGGGGGCGACGCCGTGGGCCGGGCCGCGCGCCGCGCCAACGAGGAAGAGTGGAAGTCGCTCCTGGCCGGGCTGAAGGAACGCTACCGCTACGTCCTCATCGACGCTCCCGGCGTCGAGGAGCCGCACTGTCTGCCCCTGGCCAAAGCCGCCGACGCCACCTTCGTGGCCATCGCCCTGGACCACACGCCGCGCGAGACGGTGCAGGAAGCCCTCGAGCATCTCCATCTGCACAAGGCGCGCGTGGCAGGCTGCGTGATCACCGATGCGCCCGCGTAGCCTGAAGTAGCCTGACTCTCCGAGTCGGGCGCCCGACTCGGAGAGTCAGGCTACGAGGCGGCCCGCTACTTGGCTTTCTTTGCCGGACGGATTGCCGCGTCCATGCCGGCCCGCCAGTCACGGAGCTTCTCGGCCATCTCCGCCGCCGTGCGGGCCAGCGGCAGACGCGACGTGTCGATATCCACGTACAGCTTCTTGGCCAGCGCCGCATCGTAATCGGGGTTCAGCGTGTTCTCCTGGGCGCCGACCGCCTTCCGCCAGGCGGCCAGCTTGTCGCGCAGCGCCGCGGCCCGTTGCGGCTCCTTGGCCGACAGGTCGTGCTGCTCTCCGATATCGCGAGCCAGGTTGAACAGCTCCAATCGGCCGTCCTCGTAATGCTCGACGAGCTTCCAGTCTCCTTCGCGCACGGCGCCGGCAGGTCGGCTACCTTGATTCGTGTAGTGTGGGAAGTGCCAGAACAGCGTCCGCGCCGGCAGCTCGCCGCGGCCCAAGAGCAGCGGTGCCAGGCTGATGCCGTCCAGCTCGCCCGGCAGCTTCTTGTCGTCCAGCAGCTTCGTGCCGGCCAGCTCGGCCAGCGTCACCGGCAGGTCGGTGTACAAGATGGGCGTCTCGACGACCGCCGGGCGAATGCGCTTCGGCCAGCGGACGATGAGCGGCACGCGCAGGCCCCCTTCGTAGACGTAGCCCTTGCCGGCCCGGTACGGCGTGTTGTGCGTGGCCGGCGTGCCGGGCAATTCCTGCACGTGCAGCCCTCCGTTGTCGGAAGCGAAGATGAAGATCGTCTGCTCGGCCAGGCCGTGCTCGTCGATCTTGGCCAGGATGCGGCCGACGCAATCGTCGAGCGTCTCGATCATCGCCGCGTAGAGGGGATTGAAGGCGTCCTTGTACTTTTCCACGAGCTTCGGCTTGGCCCCCAGCGGCACGTGCGGCGTGTTGTGCGGAATGTAGAGGAAGAACGGCCGGTCCTTGTTGGCCGCGATGAACTCTTCGCCGTGGGCGGTCAGTTCGTATTCCCCTTTGCCCCCTTCCGTCTCCGACGGCTTGGTGTTGGCCTGCCCGGCGAAGTAAACGTCGAAGCCCTGCTCCTTCGGCCCAAACCCTTGGCCGCCGAGGTGCCACTTGCCGAAGCAGCCGGTGACGTAGCCGGCCTTCCGCAGCGCCTCGGCCAGCGTCGTCTCCTCCAGCGGCAACTGCTGATGGATCTTGGGGTGCAACAGCTTCTGCGACCGTGCATCAGGCCGGCCGGGCAGGAAAGTCGTGAGGTGCAGCCGGGCCGGCGGTCGCCCGGTCATGAGCGCGGCCCGCGACGGCGAGCAAATCGGCTGCGCGCAGTAAGCCGTCGTGAACCGCATGCCCTGCGTGGCCAGGCGGTCCAGGTTCGGCGTCTGGTGCTCGCGGCGGCCGTAGCAGCCCAGGTCGTTGATGCCCAGGTCATCGGCCAGGATGAGCACGATGTTCGGCGGGCGGGGGTTGTCCGCACCCGCCGCGACGGCGGGGATGATGCCCACGTGCAGCCAGACCACTGCGAGCAGTGCGAGCGATTTCATGGGGATCTGTGGGTCATTCAAGGCGGTTTGGACCGTGCTCGGCCGGTGCCGCAGCGACTGACCACGAGGATATCACGCGGCGAGGCCGAATTCCCGTACTTTATGGCCCGCGAATCACGCGAATCGACGCGAATGTAAGCGATTGACATTCGCGCAGATTCGCGTGATTCGCGGGGCAAATGACGCCAGTGGGGACCCGAGACGCACCGTGCAGGCATCCGAAAGAACTCCCGTCCGCTGAGGCCAGATGTTGACCTACTTCCCGATGCAGAAGCGGCTGAAGATGCGGTCCAGCACGTCGTCGGTGTAGACGGCGCCGACGACCTGCCCCAACTCGTCCAGGGCCACGCGCGTTTCGGCGGCGACCAGTTCTTCACCGGCGCGGGTTCTCGCCAGCTCGCGAGCGCGGCCGAGGCTTTCCGCCGCCCGCCGCAGGCTTTCTCGGCAGCGCGTGGCGGTCGAGGCCACGACGGCCGGCTCGCCGCGCGGCGCCGTCTCGAGCGCCTCCCGCAGCCGGCGCCGCAGAGCCGCAAGGCCCTCACCGCTTTGT
>JBGQHD010000362.1:0-5862 GCA_041497795.1 Planctomycetia bacterium | reverse complement strand
CGCGGCACGCCGATGCGGTAGCCTTGCCGCACGACCGGCGTGAAGTTGCAGACCACCACCAGGAAGTCTTCCGGGTTCTTCGCCTTGCGGATGAAGCTCAGCGCGCTGTCTTCCCAGGAGTGGCAGTCGATCCACTCGAAGCCGTGGTAGTCGAAGTCGATCTCGTGCAGCGCCGGCTCGCTCCGCATCAGCTTATTGAGGTCCGAGACGTACTTCTGCACACCAGAGTGCGACTCCCACTCCAGCAGGTGCCATTGCAGGCTTTCGTCGAAGTTCCACTCGTTCCACTGGCCCCACTCGCCGCCCATGAACAGCAGCTTCTTGCCGGGGTGGGTCCACAGGTAGCCGTACATCAGCCGCAGGTTGGCGAACTTCTGCCACAGGTCGCCGGGCATCTGATCGAGCAGCGAACCCTTGCCGTGCACGACTTCATCGTGCGAGAGCGGCAGCACGAAGTTCTCGTGGAAGGCGTAGATCAGGCTGAAGGTCAGGCCGTCGTGATGGAACTTGCGGTGGATCGGCTCGTGCCGCATGTATTCGCGGGTGTCGTTCATCCAGCCCATGTTCCACTTCAGGCTGAAGCCCAGGCCGCCCACGTAGGTCGGCCGCGAGACGCCGGCCCAGGCGGTCGATTCCTCGGCGATCGTCAGCGCGCCGGGGTGCTGCAGGTGGACCTGCTCGTTGAACTCCTTGAGCAGGCTGATCGCGTGCAGGTTCTCGCGGCCGCCGAATTCGTTGGGGATCCAGTCCCCCTCCTGCCGGCTGTAGTCGAGGTACAGCATCGAGGCCACGGCGTCCACGCGCAGGCCGTCGATGTGGTACTTGTCCAGCCAGAAGAGGGCGTTGGAGATGAGGAAGTTCCGCACCTCGTTGCGGCCGTAGTTGAAGATCATCGTCCCCCAGTCGCGGTGCTCGCCCTGCCGCGGGTCGGCGTGCTCATAGAGGGCCGTGCCGTCGAAGTGCCGCAGGCCGTGGCCGTCGCGGGGGAAGTGGGCCGGCACCCAGTCGAGAATCACGCCGATGCCGGCCTGGTGGAACCGATCGACGAAGTACATGAAGTCTTCGGGCGAGCCGTACCGGCTGGTGGCCGCATAGTAGCCGACCGTCTGATAGCCCCAACTGGCTGAGAGCGGGTGCTCGTTTACCGGCAGCAGCTCGATGTGCGTGTAGCCCATCTCCTGCACGTATTCGACGAGCTGCTCGGCCAGATCGCGGTAGTTGAGCCAGCGGCTGGGATCGTCGCCCGGCCGGCGCCAGCTTCCCAGGTGGACTTCGTAGAACGACATCGGCCGGTCGAGGGCCTGGAGGTCGCGGCGGCTGTCCAGCCAGTCGGCGTCGCGCCATTTGTAGTGATTGAGATCGGCCACGACCGACGCCGTGCGGGGCGGCACCTCGGCGGCGAAACCGTAGGGGTCGCTCTTCTCCAGCACCTGGTCGCCGTTGCGGAGCCGGTATTTGTACTGTGTGCCCGGGCCGATGCCCGGCACGAACAGCTCCCAAATGCCGCCGGGGATGTGCTTGCGCATCATCTGCCGGCGGTCGTCCCAATGGTTGAAATCGCCGACGATGCTCACGGCCGTGGCGTTGGGGGCCCAAAGGGCGAAATTGACGCCCGTCACATGGTTCACCGTGCGGACCTGGGCGCCGAGCTTGTCGTAGCTCTGCCAATGCCTCCCCTCGCCCAAGAGGTGCAAATCGTAATCGGTCAGCAGCCAGGGGAAAGCGTGCGGATCGTGGTGGGTGACGGACTTGCCGGCTTTGTCGCGGGTCTCGATCAGGTAGCGGGGGGTCTTGTCGTTCATGGCAGGGCAAAGCACTTCGTATAAGCCGGCCGGGTGGATCCTCCGCATGGGACGGCGAACTTCCTGATGCGCCGCGTCAACGACCCACGCCTGCGTGGAGTCGGGCAGGAACGCCCGCACGGCCACGGCCGGGCGGCCCCCCGCCGTCACTTGGTGCGGGCCCAGGACGGCGGCCGGGTTGGGGTGCGTCCCCTGGACGAGCTGGCCAACCGTGGACAAATCTAACGTGGTACGCATCCGAGCCCCCGTGTGGTCGCCGCTTGCCGAGAGGCGCCTTCGCCGGCGCCGAGCGGGTTCTCCCGCCCGGCAGGCGGGAGCTACCGGAGGCAAGCACGATTGTGTTTTGTCGCAGGCGCTTCGTCTAGGTGTATAAAGGCTGATTCACGCTCCCACCAACGCCCGCACCAACCCCCAAAATCCGCTTCGCACCCGTCGTCGCCGTCGCCGGATGAGCCCGTGTGCACCATCGATCCGGCAGGGCTGGGCGGCGAAACCGTCTAACTTCCCCGCGCTCGCCAAGGAGCTGAGGGCCCCAGCGTTTCGCCCGGCAATGAACTCTCGCGGCTGCGTATCCTCATCGTGAAAGGCCTGCCGCGTCGGCGCCGCGCAGCGGACTTCGTGGATCGACGCCGCCCGGTCGAGCCGCTGCCACAGGTCGGCGTGCTTCACCCGCTCCAGGCGGCCGAACGACTCCCACATCCAGCCCTTGGCCCGCCACTGCGGCAGCCCCAGCTCGATGCCGTTGCGCACATAGCGACTGGCCGTCACCACGCTTACACGCGACGGCTGGTCCAGCGCCTCCAGCCCGCGCACGACCGTCAGCAGCTCCAGGCGCTCGCCGCGGGCGTCCGGCTCGACGTCGGTGATGTCCAGTTCCACGTCGCCGCCGACCACTTGCAGCACCAGGCGCCACTCGCCCGGCTCCGCGCCGACGGTATCGATCAGCAGCAGGTATTCCGGCAGGTTCACGGCGCTCGTCCTCAACTGAAGACCACGGAGACTGAAGGTGACGATTGGCGCGGCCGGCCTATGGCGGGCCGCTCGACTTCGCTCCGTCAGCGTCGCTCTTTTCTTATCGGCAGAGGCACCGCAACCGGCTCAGCTTGACAGGCCACAATGAAGCCAATCCCGGCGAGCGGGGGTTTCAGCCCCCTGATAACCGACACGGCCCGAACGGCGTAGACTCGGCGCAAATCAGAAGCCCGGCTTCTTCGAAGAAGCCGGGCTTCTTGCGCCGCTCGCCTCGCCGCGTCGCGCCGCCGAGTTATCAGCCGGCTTACGCCGGCCGCTCGCCGGGGCGCTGACGGCGTTACTTCCGGAATTGCCAGTTTTCATCGAAGAACCCGGCATCCACGACCTTGCCCGGCCGAAGGCCGTCGGCCGACGTGCGGACGTCGATCACGGCCCAATCGGGCAGCTTGGGCGTCTGCTGCGAGTTGGTGTGATCGTGCCCCTCGCGGAACGTCGGGCCGCTGTTGATGACGACGTACTTCTTGGGATTCAGCGGGTTGGGGTAGATCATCGCCAGGATGTGCGTCTTGGCGTCGTAAGTCTTGCCGTTGACGACGAGGTGCTCGGCGTCCCATTGAACCGGCAGGGGATGCGTGGCGTGTTTCAGCAGCCGGGAAAGCGTTGGGGTTTTGGTCGGTTCACCCCAAAGCGAGACGTGGTGGTTGGCAAGTGTTTCGGGGGAAAGCTGACCGCCGGATCGCAAGCCGCCGCGAAACAAACCCGCCCACCGATTCAGGAAATGTACATACTCCCTAGACTGCCAGTTGTCGATCTGCGTGTCCAGTTCACGGAGGGGCGATGGCGGTCGCGGATCGATCACGATGAACGGCTCCATGAACGCGTCGTCAATCGGTCCTTGCAGGCCGGGCACTTTGTGCAGCCGATCGTCTTGAGGATACTTGTCGGCAACCCGCCAGGCGCCTCTCGCTTTGACGAACGTAAGCTGCGAGCGTTTGGCCGCTTCCTCCGGCAGCGAAAGGTCGCCGCCGTCGATCTTCACGTGCACGCCCATTCCGAATGTTTTGCGATCGCGCCACGGCACGCTCAGCCGCAGTGCCGTGACATTCTTCGTTCGTAGGACGATCTCGTTGGCATCGCCCGCGGTCGCGTCCACGCGCGAGTCTTCCCAGTGCTTCTCCAGCCCCAGCAGCTCAATCCAATGGCAGCGGTTGTAGCGCAGCGTGCGCGTCTGGAACGAAATCTCGCGCGGGTAACGGTCGATGCCTTTGCGGGCCGCGTCGGCCATGAGCTTGCCGAGCTCTTCCAGCGACTTGGGATGGTAGGCGTGGCCCATGCCCGGACCGATGATGTGGTGCAGCTTGTGCCCCTCCGTGGCGAAGGACTCTTCCATCAGCTGCGCCGCCTGCATTTGCTTGTCCTTCTCGCCGCTGTAGGCCACCAGCGGCAGGTTGAACAGGTTCCGCGTGTAGTCGGGCACGTCGTACAGGTGCCAGAGCGTTTGCACGTAGCTGGCCGGCAGGTCCTGCGGCTGGATGTTCTGATAGCGGCGCGTGTCCACGAAGCCGGCGCCGGGGCTGGCGGCGCACCAGCGGTCGGGGTAGTGGGCTGCCAGGTGCCAGGTGCCGGCCCCGCCCATCGAAAAGCCCCAGAGCACGATCCGGTCGGGGTCGATCTTGTAATTCCGCTTCACGGCCTCGATGGCCTCGAAGACGTCTACCTCGCCGGCGAACTTGAAAGCGTTGCAGTACCGCCCGAAGGGGTGCAGCACGATGGCATCCGGGGGCGAGATTTGCCCCTTGCTCGTCTGCCGCTGCTGGATGAAGTGCAGGTCGGTGGCCTTGTCGCCGCGGCCGTGCAGCCAGACGTAGAGCGGCACGGGCTTGGAGAGATCGAGCTTCTCGGGAATGACCAGGCCATAGGGCTGATACGAATCGTCGAGCCGCGAGGTGTAGCCGCGCACGACCAGTCCTCGCGCTGTCGCCCAGGGGCGGCGACCGGCCGCCAGGTCATCGAGCCGCTCGCGGCCGGAGGCGAGCAGCTTGCCGGCCGTGGCCGCGTCGCGCGGCTGATAGAACTCGTTGAAGCGGAGGGCAAATTCCACCGCCTTGGGATAAATGCCCACGTCGGCCAGATCGTCGGGCGAGAGTTTCTGCTGCTTGGCAGCATACTCGCGCAGGCGGCGCTGCAAGGCTTCCGTCTCGTCGGAAAGCTGCCGCTGCTGTTCTGCGGGCAGTGAAATGCCTGCTGGCGGAAGCACGCGCGTGATCTTTGCCGAGGCGGAGTCTTGGGCACGCGCGGAATCGCTGCCGCTGGCGATCGCGACGACGAGCACGATCAACGAGGCCGAGGGATGAAATCGCGTCATGGAGATCTCTTGATCGAGGTTCCGAAAGGAGCAGGACCGGCGAGCGTCGAGGCGTAAGCCCGACGTGTATGTCGAGGCAGCAGGTTGGCGTGCACGTCGGGCTTACGCCTCGACGCTCGCCTGACGCAGTCGCAGCGTCGGTGGCGTCCCGCGTTCCTTATCCTCCGCCTAATTCGCCTGGCCGCCGAACGCAGTGATATCGCGCGTCGTTAGGGTTTCGCAAGTCGCCGCGACAACATTTGGCGATGCACCGCAGGATGGGTGGAAAGCCTTGCGGCCGGCGGCTCCGTGCGCCGAAGAATGTCTTGGCAAGAATGCGGCATGCGGAACGGCACTTCACCGCCGCAGGTCAGACACCCCGAACTCCGCATTCCGCATTCCGAATTCCGCATTCGCACGAGGTCTCTGATGAACCCTGAAGAACTCACGCCAGGCATCGTCCTCAAGTGGCTGCGGACCCAGGCCAAGCGGTACTCCGAGGCGGCCCAGCGCTATTCGGAAACCGCCGACAAATTCAACCAGGCCGCCGACGTGCTGGAAAGCACGGCGGAAGGGGCCAAGAACATAGCAACGTCACGGATGGCAACGTCGCCCACGACGCATGCGACCCCGGCCCCCCACAGCCGGGCGTTTCAGGCGGTGGGCAACCCTTCCTAGAGTGTGCGGTGTGCTGAAGCCGAACCTTTGGCCACAGGCCGGAGGTTCGGCTTTTTTCTTTGCTCT
>JBGQHD010000361.1:0-5869 GCA_041497795.1 Planctomycetia bacterium | reverse complement strand
GCAAATCTTGCTGCCGCCGATGAAGCGAAAGCCGCGCTCGGCGCCGACGCGATTCACGGCCGCGAAGTAGACGTTGTTCTCCATCGCCCGGGCGTTGATCACGTACCGCGACGTGCACTCCGAGCCGGGCGGCCAATTGGTCGGCAGCACGAGCAAGTCGGCCCCGTCCAGCGCCATCACGCGGCCGACCTCGCGGAAGGCCCCGTCGTAGCAAATGTGCATGCCAACCCGCACGCCGCCGGCCTCGTGCACGCGAAATCCGTCGCCGGGCGTGGTGAACCGGTCGATGCCCAGGAACGGCAGATGCACCTTACGGTAGCCGCCGATGACCCCTTGCGGGCCGACCAGCGCGCAGGCGTTGTAGAGCTGTTGGCCGGTCTTCTCGCGCTCGAGCAGCCCGAAGACGACGAACACATCGAGCCGCCGGCACGTTTCGGCCAGTCGCTCGGTGGCCGGACCGGGTATCGTCTGAGCATAGGGGCGGGCCTCGTCGAGGCTTTCGAAACAGTAGCCCGGCAGGGCGCATTCGGGAAACACCGTTAGCCGCGCCCCTTGGCGGGCGGTTTCGGCGACGACTTCTTGCATCCGCGCCAGGTTGCGGTCCGCGTCGCCGATGGCGATGTCGATCTGGGCGCCGGCGATCTTCATGTTGTTGCTCATACGACTGTTATAAGCACTGCCGAACGCATTGCGAGGCCCCACTCGCTTCGAAGCTCCGCCGGCTCCGCCTCGAAACGCGCTGCACGCGTCCAGCGGTCCTTTCGACCCCGCGCGGATGGGCAAACACTCAATGCTCATTGCGTACACTCGCCAGGGGTCGCTAAAAAGAGCGGCATGCCAAAGACCGCGATCATCACTGGCGGGACCAAGGGACTCGGGAAAGCCATGGCCCTGAAGTTGGCGAGCCAGGGCTTTCGATTAGTGCTGAACTACGTCTCGGATGACGCCTGCGCGCGGGAGACTCGCGACGCGTGCAATCGCCTCAACGGCGCCACGCTCTTATTCAAGGCCGACGTTGCCAAGAGGCAGGACGTCGAATCGCTTGTCGAAACAGCGGTCCAGACGTTCGGAACGGTGGACGTGCTGATCAATAATGCAGGACTCAATATCGACAAGCCGCTCCACGACCTGACCGACGACGACTGGGACCGCGTTGTCGATACCAGCATGAAGGGCACGTTCCTGTGCTCGCAAATCGCCTCACGACACATGCTCGAGCAGGAGACGGGCGGCGTGATTCTGAACGTCGGCGCACGGACGGGCATTCAAGGCCGGCGGAACGGACTCAACTATTGCGCCGCGAAGGCGGGAGTGATGACCATGACCAAATGCCTGGCCCTGGAATTGGCGCCGCGAGTGCGAGTCAACTGCATTCTCCCGGGACTGATCCGCACGGCGGAAACAGAGCATCGATTCCAGCTGCATGACCGGGAGCACGCGGAGGCCGCCGAGCGCGCGATTCCCCTCGGGCGAATCGGCACCCCCGAGGAAGTGGCCGACGTAGTGGGCTTCTTGGTGTCAGATGATGCGCGGTACGTCAACGGGCAGAAGATCATCGTTGACGGCGGCCAGTTCATGTTCTGAGCGACCGCGTGACGAGAATGCCGCTGATTCACTCCCCTGCCGTCTTCCACGCCGCCGCTTCTTCGCCGTCGAGCCGCAGCGTTAGGCACTTCGCGCTGCCGCCGGCTTTCACGAACTCGTCCAGCGGCGTCTCCCGTGGGGAGTAGCCGCGGCGGCGCAGGTCGTCGTGCAGCCGCGGGCAGCCGGTGTTGGTGACCACGGTCTTGCCGACCACCACCGCGTTGCAGGCGAACCGCTGGGCTTCCTCCGGCACGACGGCGATCAGCTCCGGCACGTGCGCGGCCAACGCCCGCTGGGCGTACTCGTCAAATGCCGGCGGGAAGTAGATCGCCACGCCGGGGGCCAGTGGGCAAAAGCACGTGTCGAGATGGTAATAGTACGGATCGACCAGCTCCAAGGGAATCACCCGGCAGCCGAGGGCCGCGCCGATCTGCTGATGGCCCCGCGCGTCGCTGCGGATGCGATAGCCGGCGAACAGCGTGTCGCCGCAGAAGAGGGCGTCGCCGGCCCCCTCGAAATGCACGCCCGGCGGCGGGTGCCGCACGGCGAAGCCGTGCCCGGCCAGCCAGGCTTCGTCGTAGGGCGTCTCGCCCTGCCGCTCCTTATGGCGAAAGCGGGCCAGGATCGCCTTGCCGCGATGAATCAGGGCCGCGTTGGCGGTGAAGACCAGGTCCGGCAGGCCGGGCACCGGCGGCATGGCCTCGATCGTCGCCCCGGCGGCCTCGAGCGCGGCCCGCAGGTTTCGCCACTGGGCGACAGCCACGGGCCGGTCCGCCTGCCGGCTCCGCTGCATCCAGGGATTGATCTCGTACTCGATGCCGTAAAAGTCCGGCGGGCACATCAAGATGCGCGGAACCGACGGCGCTGAGGGAGCGGGCGACATGAGGATCGCGCAGGACGAATGACGAATGAGGCACTCGCTTCGATCTGACTCGCGAGCCAGGTGAAGTCGCCTACAGGTTACTGGCCCAACGCGGTTTGACCAATCGGATGTTATCTGATTCGGGTGCGGTGGTGGATCACTTGCCCCCGCGACTGACGTAGGTGCCGCCTGCCGGGCGGCACAATCCGCTGCTTTCGCCACGTGAGGCGGCGCTGCCGGTCCCGCCCGGCAGGCGGGACCTACTTGGCGGGAGAGCCGTTGCGGGTCGATCCCCACCAGTCCGACCACTTGCCCGCCGCCCAGTCGGAGAGCGAGAAGCGGAACTGCCCCTGCCCCTGCCGCTGGGCGAGCTTGGCGTTCAGCTTGGGCACGATCTCGGTCTGACGGCGGGCGATTTCGCGGTCGATGATCGGCCGCAGGGTTCGTCCCAGCTCCTCGGCCAGGTCGCCCCGCAGCTTGCTGATGCGCTCGACGTCGAGGTCCAGCAGCCGGACTTCGGCCCGCTCCACGCGGGGCTCCAGCAACAGGTCCGGCGGAAACTGCTTGGTATCGAGCTCCACCTTCAGCCGACAGCCCAGATCGAGCCGCACCACGGCGTCGGCCTGCGTGCTGATGCTCGCCAGCCGCACGCCGGTCTCCCACTGCTGCACTTGCGCCAGCACGCGGACTCGGGCCGTGGCGGCGACGTCGAATTGCTTGCCGCCGTCGCTGGCGTCGGGCCGCGGCGTGATGTGAATGTCGAGGTCGCGCTGCGGATCGACCAGCTCGCAGCGATACCACTTCCAGGTGCCGTCGTAGACCTGCTTGTGGCGGCGGTGGGTACGGATTTCCAGCCCCTCGCGCCGCACGTCGAGGCCGGAGACGATCTCTCGGGTGCGTCCCCAGCCGTCCAGCTTGTCCACCGAGCGAGGCACGTGCTCGACCACGAGCCGCTTCACGAATTGATCGAGCGCCTGGTCGGGCAGGGCGGCGCCGGTGCTGCCATTGCCGGCCGACGGAGCGGGCGGTCCCGCGGCGGCGACGGCCGCCACCAGCAGTGGCGGCAGCAAGGCCGCGCGGACGGCGAGGAGCAAGCTGGGGCGCAAGCGGCTCATGGAATTCGTCATCGATCGTGTCATCGTCTTGGCATGGGGCCGTGATTCACCGTTGCCCGCGAGATCGTTGCACGGGCTAGCCGACGTGCGGCAAGCGGCGTGCCAAGAAGCCCGGCTTCTGGGAGAAGCCGGGCTTCTGAGGGCCGCGGCGCTGCCCGCGCTCGATTTCCGCTTTTCACGGGGTGCTGGCATGCTACGATACGTAGTGAACCTCAGCAGCCCGGCTGCTGCGGAGCAGCCGGGCTGCTTGCCATCGCCGGCTCTCGCTTACCACCGGCCACTCAAGGAACCGCTCATGAACTCGTCGCTACCGCTGATCTTGGGCGTTGACCCCAAAGAAATGCTGACGTGGATCGGCATCGCCGTCGGCGGGTTCTTCGTGTTCGTGCTGCTGTTGGTCTTCGTCAAGTACGGCGGGCTGTGGTTCCGGGCCTACATGTCCAACGCCCAGGTCAGCCTGCTGAGCCTGATCGGCATGAGCCTGCGGCAAGTCAACGCCCAGCTCATCGTCGAGGCCAAGGTGATGGCCATGCAGGCCGGCATTCCGGGCATCACCACGCGCCGTCTGGAGGCCCACTACCTGGCCGCCGGCAACGTGTTGGCCGTGGTGCGGGCGATCATCGCCGCCCACCGGGCCGACATCGATTTGGACTTCGACCGGGCCGCCGCCATCGACCTGGCCGGCCGCGACGTGGTCGATGCGGTGCAGACGAGCGTCAGCCCCAAGGTGATCGACTGCCCCGACGTGAAGAAATCGCACAAGACCACGCTGAGCGCGATCGCCAAGAACGGCGTGGAGCTGAAGATTCGCGCCCGCATCACGGTGCGCACCAACATTCAGCAGCTCATCGGCGGCGCCACCGAGGAGACGATCATCGCCCGCGTCGGCGAGGGGATCATCACCTCCGTCGGCTCCGCGGAGAGCCACTTGGAGGTGATGGAGAATCCCGACGTCATCTCCAAGGCCGTGCTCGCCCGCGGGCTGGATGCCCAGACCGCCTTCGAGATCGTCTCGATCGACATCGCCGACATCGATGTGGGAGAGAACATCGGCGCCCGCCTGCAAGCCGACCAGGCCGAGGCCGACATGCGCGTCGCGAGAGCCAAGGCCGAGGTACGCCGCGCGATGGCCGCCGCTCAGGAACAAGAGATGAAAGCGAAAGTGCAAGAGAACCGGGCCCTCGTGGTGCTGGCCGAAGCCGAAGTGCCGATGGCCATGGCCACGGCCTTCCGCGAGGGGAAGCTGTACGTTTCGGGGAACAGCGCGGCGTAGCGTCATGTCTCAAGACCCCAGCCCCTCCTTCGGCGCATTGCCGCACGGCACGCAGACGCAGACGTTTTCCGTCGGCTCCGGCGCCGGGAGCGGTACACACCTGGTTGTCGTGGAAGGGCCCACGCTGGGCCAGGTGTTCCCGCTGCGGGCCGCCGTGTGCACGATCGGCCGCCATCAGGGCTGCACGGTCGTGCTCAGCTCGATCACCGTCAGCCGGCAGCACGCGACGATCACTCGGCAGGGCAACCTGTTCTACGTGGTGGACGATCGCTCCAGCAACGGCATCTACCTCAACGGCCAGAAGCTGCCGCCGGGCCAAAGCTGCCCGCTCCGCCACGGCGACATGCTCCGCCTGGGCGAGTTCCTGTTGCTGTTCAAGAGTGAGGAAAAGGCGGTCGCGGTGCTGGCGCTGTCCACGATCGACTTGGACGCTTCCAGAATCCGCCGCGAAGTGGACCAGTTCCTCAAAGACGCCCCGGTGGCCAAGCCCGACGACGACGACGCGCCGACGACGCAAGGTTAGATCACGCTCAGCACGATCACGCTCAGCACCCCGGCTGCTGGGAGCAGCCGGGGTGCTTGTCCGCCTGGCCACTGTCTCACCCCGCAGCTCCCGATGCTCTCTCGCGTGCTCGAGCCGGAAGTGATGGATACCCACGAGGAGGCCCTCGCGTATGACGCGATGGACCACTCGGAGGTCAATCGCCGCTTCGTGGATGACGTGCTGGCGGCTTACCGAGAGCGCGTCGGCCATTCTGCGAACGACTGTCATTCTGAGCGCAGCGAAGAATCTCACGCGGCGGCCCCCGAGACCCTTCGCCGCGCTCAGGGTGACACGCTGCGCGGGGACACGCGTGGCGAGGACACGCGCGAGCCGCACGGCGAATGGCTCGACCTGGGCACTGGCACGGCGCTCATTCCCATCGAGCTGTGCGAGCGCGTGCCCGACGTGCGCGTGGTGGCGCTCGACCTTTCGCTGGCCATGCTCGACGTGGCGCGGGCCAACGTCTCGGTGGCTCATCTGACCGAGCGGAT
>JBGQHD010000360.1:0-5873 GCA_041497795.1 Planctomycetia bacterium | reverse complement strand
CGGCTTACTCGCTTGCGCTGTCTGATGAATGGCGATCTGGCTGACTTGCGGCGCGATGTCGGCCGCAATGCCTCGCGATGGCCGGAGCTGGCCGCGCGTGGACAGCCGCTGTTTGCGTTCTTTGCCAAGGCCGCTCCACTTGTCGAGCGGAGCCTGCTCGCCTTCGCCTCGGCCGCCGTCCCCCTGCAGCCGTGCATCCGCGACATCTGGCACGACCACGTGCTGTTCGACGGAGGCGCCGTCACGGGGCTGATCGACTTTGGGGCTCTGCGGACCGACAACGTCGCCACCGACGTCGCGCGGCTGCTGGGCAGCCTGGTCCGCGACGATTCGGCCGGGTGGGAGACAGGCTTGTCTACCTATTGCGATGTGCGGGCACTCTCCGTCGAAGAGCACGGTCTGGTGCGAGCGCTGGACGAAAGCTCCGTGCTGCTGTCCCCCTTGAGCTGGTTCGAGTGGGTGTTTCGCGACGGCCGCCAGTTCGCCTCGCCGGCGGCAGTGCTCGCTCGCGTGGACGAGAATCTCGCGCGATTGGGGAACCTCTCTGGCCGCGCGGCGGCGGACAGGAGTGTCCGCCTTACGTAGGGCGGACACTCCTGTCCGCCCGGTGTCACCCTGCTTACGCGGCGCTACCGAGATTCTTCGCTGCGCTCAGAATGACAGGCTGCGCTCAGAATGACAGGTAGCCGGTCGCACGGAATGAATTCCGTGCTACCAGTGCAGCAGGCCCAGCTTCAGAGTCTGGGCCAACGCCAGCAGCCGCTCGTCGATCGGCTGCGGCGGGAAGCACAGCACCGGAATGGCGAGCGAGAGGACGCCCAGCACCACGCGCAGCGGGCCGAGCCGCGCGCGGTCGTTGGCGGTGGGCGGGTGCTCGACGCCGATCAGCGCGACCAGGGCCAGCATCAGCACCCAGTGGATCCAGCTTTTCCAAACCACGAACACGATGGCGACAAAGAAGAAGGCGTAGGCCAGAAAGTGCGCGCCGCGGCGGAAGATCGCATAGGTCACGTGCCCGCCGTCGAGTTGGCTGATCGGCAGCATGTTCAGCCCCGTCACCAGCAGGCCCACCCAGCCGGCCATCAGGATGGGATTGGGGAGCATCCCCCGCGGCGAGAGGTCGGGCCGAATCCACGGCGCCAGCAACTGCGTCAAAAGCGGCTGTTGAAATGGCGACGGCCCCGGCTCGGCCACGTAGATGCCCAGGCAGAGCACCGGCACGCAGACCAGCAGGCCGGCCAACGGTCCGGCCAAGCCGATGTCGAAAAGCTGCTTGCGGTCGGCCTGCGAGCCTTGCATGGCGATCACCGCCCCCATCGTGCCGATGGGCGACAATGGCATGGGGATAAAGAACGGCCAGCTTGCCGGAATGCCGTGCCGCAGCGTCATGAGGAAGTGCCCCATCTCATGGGCCAGCAAGATGCCCATCACCGCGGCCATGTAGTACAGGCCGCTGCGCAAACTGTCGCTGGGGGAGAGGTAGCCCCAGCCGACCGCGCCCGACCAAAAAGTCGAGACGCACGTGGCGACGAAGAGCAAGAGCGGCAGCCGAACGCGCCGCGGCGCTGGGTAGTCGCCGACGGCCACGGCCAGGACGGGCACTTCGGCGGCCTTGCCCGTCGTGCGATCTTCCACGGCGTGCCCGTTGGAGAGCCATTGATCGGCCACGCCCGAGATGTCGGGCGGGGGCGCCTCGCCGTCGAGGGGAACCTCGTCGCGGTGGGCATCGTCTCCATAGCCCGGCGGGTGCTGTTCCATGACGTATGTGAATCGGGACCTGCGTCAGCGGAGGTGAAGATCGACTCGGTGGCGATCGGTTGGGCGAGCGCGTCAGGGTGTGGCTCTCGGTCTGGCGTTCAGCGGACTTGTCGCCCGCGCAACGCCTTGCTAGCATTCTACGTTACGTTGCCCCAGGCAGGAATCCAAGGGGGGATTCCAACACACTGGCCCGACGCGCGAGCGAGGGAAGACGGACTCGACGAGCGAGGGAAAAGCCCCCTCGCTTGCGCGTCGGGCTAGTGTCGATGCTCGGTAGACGTCACCGCGCTCAACAGTAGACATCACCACGCTCAACACCGGAGGAGACAACTTGTGGGAGTGAAGAAGACCGGAAAGGGACGTCGAAAGATTGGTCGCAAGAAGCGCCGCATGCGTTCCAGAATCCGGCATCGAAAGATGTAGGCTGTTGGGCGCCGGCGAGTTAACTTGCCGGCTTCTTGGTCGCTGATTAGCCGCTCTCGCCGTGCGCGCGGCTCGCGCAGCTTTGGGCCAAGGGCCGCGATCTGCCGGCGATCCGGCCAGCGGTTGCAAAATGCTGGCGTGCCATGCATACTCTTCGCTAAGGTCTCGCCGCTTGGCAGACTCGAAAGTCGCGGCCGCCCGTGCCAGCACGCGCGGGAAGCTGCGTGTGGTCGCGCACGTCGAGCTGACGCTTCGACGCTCGCCTGCCTGAACGTGCTGCCCCCCTTGCCTTTGTTTTTCGAGGCCCTGCATGCGTTGCTTTGCCCTGACGATTGCCGTGCTGTCGTGCGTAGCTCTTCCGGCGATCGGCCAAGAGAAAAAGCCTGAGAAGAAGCCCGAGCCGAAGCCCGCCGCGAAGGCCGAACCCAAGCCTACGGCGAAAGCCGAGCCCAAGGCCGAACCGAAGCCGGCCGCTAAGGCGGAGTCTAAGCCTGCGGCGAAGGCCGAGACCAAGCCTGAGCCGAAGCCTGCGGCGAAGGTCGAGCCGGTCAGCTTCACCAAGCAGATCGCCCCGATCTTCCTGAAGAAATGCGTGGCCTGCCACGGCGAGCGGCAGCCCAAGAGCGGCTATCAACTGCACACGTTCGAGAAGCTGATGACGCCGGGCGACCTAGGCGAGCCGCCCGTCACCGCCGGCAAGCCGGCAGACAGCCACTTGTACAAGCTGATCACCAACCCCAGCAAAGACGAGTGGATGCCCAAGGAGGCCGAACGGCTGCCGGCCGTGCAGATCGAGCTGATCAAGCGCTGGATCGCCGAAGGGGCCAAGTTCGACTCGCCCAACAAGGCCGCCAACCTGGCCTCGATCGTGCCGGCCAGCTACGACCCGCCGCCGGAGAAGTACTCGCGGCCGGTGCCGGTCATGGCAGTGGCGTTCAACCCGCCGGGCACGGAAATCGCCGTCGGCGGCTACAACGAGATCACGATTTGGAGCGCGGCCGACGGCAAGCCGCTGCGCCGCATCCGCGACGTGGCCCAGCGCACGCATGCCCTGGCCTACAGCCCCGATGGCCGGCTATTGGCGGCGGCCAGCGGCACGCCCGGCTCGCTGGGCGAAGTGAAGCTCTTCGAGCCGAACTCCGGCCAGACGGTCCGAGTGCTGGGCACGATGAGCGACGAGGCGTTCGACGTGGCCTTCAGCCCCAAGGGGGACAAGCTGGCCGCCTGCGCCGCCGACCGCTCGATCCGCATCTACGACGTGGCCAGCGGCAAGGAAGAGCGGCTGATCGAAGACCACGCCGATTGGGTGATGGCCGTGGCCTGGAACAACGACGGCACGCGCATCGCCTCGGCCAGCCGCGACAAGACGTCGAAGGTGTTCGACCCCAAGACGGGCGAATCACACGCCACCTACAACGGCCACGGCGCGACGGTCTACGGCGTGGCCTTCAGCCCCGACGGCAAGCAGGTGCTCACGTCCGGCGGCGACAATAAGGTGCACATCTGGAACCCGGCCGACAGCAAGAAGCTGGCCGAGATCGGCGGCTACGCCAAGGACGTGTATCGGGTATACGTCGTGGGCCAAAACGTCTTCAGTTGCTCCGGCGACAAGACGGCCAAGCAGAACACGGTCGGCAGTTGGGCCCAAGTGCGGCAATTCGCCCCGCACGCCGATTGGGTGTACGCCATCGCGGCAAACCCCACGGCCAAGCGCGTGGCGACTGGCACGTTCACCGGCGAGGTGCACATCTGGAACCTGGACGACGGCAAACAAGTCACAATGTTCACGGCTGCGCCGGGGTATGTGCCGCCGAAGAAGTAGGGTGGGCTGTGCCCACCAAGTGCGCGTCGCGGACGCTTGTAAAACGCGCTGTGTCGAGGTCTCCCGACGGCGAGGCGAAGTAGGTGTCAGGAACCTCGGCTGTGAAGGTTCCTGACACCTTTTCTAGCGTGACACCTTTTCTAGCCCCAGGGCCACACGCATCGTTCCGATTCCGCGTTTTCCTTGGCTGTCTGGTATGATTGAATTGCCGACAACCGTTCATACCTATGAGGAGGCGTGCTCACGGGTGTTCTTCCTTTAGGCATACCGCAAGGGGGCCAGGACATGGTGGAAAAAGTCCGCCTGCTCACCGGGAAGAAGGTCTCCACGTTTCAGGGTCGGTACAGCTTCAAAAGGACGCCCTTTTGGGTGGGAAAACTGGAGGATTGATCTGCCCGGTGCTCGTCTTTAACTCGTCGCGTCCGGCGGTTCGTAGCCGAATTCCTTCCACTTGATCGGCCGGCGGAACGGCTCGACGCGCAGCACCACGTTGCCGTTCTGGAACAGCCGCACGGTGCCGCTCGATTCGCTCACGGTCACGGCGATCGCCTTCGTCGCCCGGCTGATGGCTGCGGCGCCCCAGTGGCGGGCGCCGAGCCCCTTGGGCAGGGCGATGTCGGTCGCCGGCGCATCGACGTACTGGCAGGCGGCCAGCACCGTGCCGTCGGCGGCCACGATGAATGCGCCGTCGAGCTGGGCCACTTCCTTGATGCTCTCTCGCACGCGTGGGCTGCGAAGATTGCGGTCCTTGCGGTTGTAGCCGCGGACCGGGTCGAAGCCCTGCGGATGGCTGCAGCGCAGCACCTTGTTGTGGTCGCCGACGACGAACATCGTGCCCACCGGCTTGCCCTCGCGCCCCTCGCGGCCGATGTCCACGGCCAGGTTGACCACGGTCTGCAGCGTCTCGAGCGGCACGCTGGTTTGCAGGTTCTGCAGGTCGCGGACGGTGAGCCGGCCCAAGTGGTCGCTCATCTTGAGCACGCTCATCGAGTCGATCTGGCCCGCCTCGAAGCCGCTGTAGAGCGCCACCACCCGCGAGGTGGGCGTCAGCAGCTCGTCGGCCACGGCGATCAGCAGAGCTTGCGAGAGCTTCTCGAACACCGGGCTGGTGTTCATGTCCAGGGCCACCGGCAGCAAGCCGGCCTCAGCGGCGCCGGCCAGCTCGTCGGGCGTGTCGGCGGCCACGATGACCTTCAGCGCGTCGGCCTGGCCGCGGAGGTCGGCCCAGTCGGTCGGCCCGTCCAACAGCAGGAGCAGGGCGTCGGCCTCGACCTTCTGGCCCAGGCCCACGGCCTGGCGGAAGACCGTGGCGAACTGTCCGGCGAACCGCTGTTCCTGCATCCTCCGGCCCCTGAAAGCGACGAGCGAAGGTACGAGCGTCGCGTCAGATTACCAGGATTGGCCGGAACGCAAAACCTCAGCTCGCCGGCAAAGTGACGAAAGCGGCGTCCCCCGCCGCGGTAGCGGATCGCCGGAGTTCAGGTCGCCCGAAGTCTGGCGACTTCGGCTACCCGATAAGACGCGAGCGACGGCGGTTTAATGGCCGTGTTCGATCTTGCCGCGATACTGCTTCTTTTCGATCTCCACCACCAGCTCGGCCTGGGCGTCCTTGGCGTCGAGGTGCTCGTCCAAGTGCTTGTCGTCCGAAACGAAGCGCGACGACTTGCCCTCCGGATCGCCTTGGTCCGCCGACGCGGCCAGCTTGAATTGCTTGGCCTCTTTTCCGTGCCGGACGTTGACCGTCAGCTCCTTGGCGTCGATGGGCACGGCTTTCTTGGCGTATGAGCGATCGCCGCGAGAGCTTGATCGTCCTCGCACGCCCTGCCATAATCGGCATGTCACGTTGGCGACCGAGGTGCGCGATGGCTCG